>DATJFU010000291.1:0-3136 GCA_035495495.1 Bdellovibrionota bacterium | reverse complement strand
ATAACGTGGTGATTCCTCGGGAGAAGGTCCTTTCGTTTCCGTATCCAAAGAGGTTAAGACTCGACCTACTGAAGGAACTACGAAGTGAACTGGGCCTGGAATAGGGCATGGGTGGGTTTGGCCGTCGGCCTGGTGCGGATGTACCAGGTGATCGTGTCTCCTTTCATCCACGCATTGGCGGGTCCCGGTTGGGGCTGCCGTTTCCACCCCTCCTGTAGCGAGTACGCGGTGCAAGCCCTGAGGCGGCACGGGTTCTGGCGTGGAGGGCGGCTGGCCGCCTTGAGGCTCGTGCGTTGCGGACCCTGGGCGCGCGGCGGTTTTGAACCGGTTCCGTAGTGCGTACCGTGAGGGCGCGGAGGTAACGATGGACAAAGAACGCAACAACAGTTTCTTGATCTTCGCGATCGTGCTCGCCGGCTTCATGGCGTGGCAGTATCTTCGTGCGCCCGGGTCCCACCCCGCGTCGGTGGGCGTCTCGACGACCGCGCCGGTCCCGGCCGCAGCCGCCGTCTCGGTCAAGCGCGAGACGCATCAGATCGCGGTTTCTAGCGGTTCGGTGGTCGTGGCCAACAGCGGTCCGATCATCGCAGGCTGGGAGCTCTCGACGTACCACAAGCAAGGAGTCCCCGGTCACGAGGGCAAGGTCGAGATCCCCGCGCCCGAGCGCGAGACCCTCGAGGATCTGGTCGGTGGCCCCGCGGTGGAATTGGGATTCGATTCCAACGACTACCTCTACCTGAAGTCCGCCGCCGGTAAGCAGGAGATCGAGGGCAACGGCGTCGTCTGGAGATACGAGGACGCCAAGGTCAAGATCACGCGCAGAATCGAGGCGTCCAAGGATCAGCCCTACGCCAACGTGGCGGTCCTGGCGGAGTTCAAGGCCGCGCCCCCCAAGTTCGCGTTTTTGTCGGTCGAAGGCCGCGCCGCAGGAAATCGTGCCCTGGACGCCGACCGCAAGGTTTTTTACCAATCCGGCAGCCACGCCGAATCCCTGAACGTCACCAAGAAGCTCGACGAGGCGGGCATGAGCCCCGGTGGCGTTCACTGGATCGCGTCCGTCGACCGGTACTTCGCCCTGGCCGTCGTTCCGCAGAAGCCCAACGACGTGAAGGCGGTGATGCAAACCATCGGCGATCAACAGCAACAGGTCAGCCTGGTCTATCCGCTCAAAGACAAGACGCTGGATCTGTCAGCCCGCGTCTTCTTCGGTCCCAAGAAGCTCGAGATTCTCAAGGGCATCGAGCCCTCGCTCGATCAGTCGATCGACTTTGGTTGGTTCACGGTCTTTGCCTATCCGTTGTTTCGGATCATGAAGTGGCTCTACGGCTTCGCCAAGAACTACGGCGTGGCCATCATTCTGCTGACCATTCTCGTGAAGCTGGTGACGTATCCGCTGACCTACAAGAGCATGAAGAACATGCGGCAGATGGCGGTGCTGAACCCCCAGATCCAGAAGCTGCGTGAAAAGTTCAAAGACGATCCCCAGCGGCTCAACCGCGAGATGATGATGTTCATGAAGACCCACGGGTACAACCCCGTCATGGGCTGCGTCCCCATGCTGATCCAGATGCCCATCTTCTTCGCGCTCTACCGGGTGCTCTACAGCTCGGTCGAGCTCTACCAGGCGCCGTTCATGCTCTGGATCTCGGATCTCTCCGTGAAGGACCCGTTCTACGTCACGCCCGTGCTCCTGGCCGTCACCATGTTCGCCCAGCAAAAGATCACGCCCAGCGCCGCGGCGGACCCGATGCAGCAGAAGATGATGCAGTTCATGCCGCTGGTCTTCGGCGCCATGATGCTCAATCTTCCGTCGGGTCTCACCCTGTACATGCTGGTCAACGCTCTCGCGAGCATCGTCCAGCAGGTCTTCTTGAACCGAAAGCTGGGCATGCCGAATGGAAGGACAGCCGCGGCCGGCGCCTGAGCGCTCCGGCTACCTCTCCCAGGACACGATCGGAGCGGTGAGCACCGCCCTGGGCGGTGCCATCGCCGTGGTCCGCGTCAGCGGTCCCGGCGCCTTTTCGGCCGTCTCACGCCTTTGTAGAACCGAAGTCGACTGGGAGCCCCGCCGCATGGTTCGCGCGCGCCCGACCGACGCCGCGGGCCGGGCCCTGGACGACGCGCTCTGCGTGCGCTTTGTCCACCCCGACAGCTACACCGGTGAGGATCTGGTCGAGCTCCACCTCCACGGTTCGGCCGTGGTCGCGGAGGGTGTCCTCGCGGCGCTTGGAGCGGCGGGTGTGCGCCAGGCCCTCCGGGGCGAGTTCAGCTTCAGGGCCGTCCGCAACGGCAAGCTGACGCTTTCGCAGGCCGAGGCGGTGGCCGATCTTTTGGCCGCGCCAAACGCGGGCGCCGCCGAGCTCGCGCTCGAAAAAATGGGCGGAGCCCAGGCCAAGCTCGTCGCCGAGCTCGCGGACGCCGTGCGGAACCTGGCGGCCTTTGGCGAACTTGGGATCGATTTTTCGGATCAGGACGTGGACGAGGTCTCGCTCGGGCGCCTGCAGGCGCGCGTCGCCCCCGTGCTCAGGCGCCTTGCCGAGCTCCAGTCCGGCTATGACCGGGGTCGGCGGATCCAAGAGGGGGTGGGCGTGGCCATCCTCGGTCTCCCCAACGCGGGCAAGTCGAGCCTCTTCAACGCACTCCTGGGCGAGGAGCGCTCCATCGTCACCGATATTCCGGGCACCACGCGGGACGTGGTCCGCGAGACACTGACCCTCCGGGACTCGGACGGAGGCCAGGTCACCTTCAGGGTGGGCGACACCGCGGGGTTGCGTGAGACCTCGGACCGGGTCGAGAACCTGGGGGTCGAGCGTTCGCGCGAGGCCGCCCGCGGGGCGGACGTCGTACTCTGGGTCGTCGATCCGTCGAGCTCCCTCGAGCCGCAGATGGCGGCCTGGCGAGCGCTCGGGGTCGAGCCAGAGCGATGCATGGGGGTCGTGACGAAGATTGACGTGGTCGATGACCACCAGGTCCAGAAGGCCGAGGCGGCGCTCGCGGAGGCTCAGATTCCACACACGTCCCTGGTATCGGCGGTGTCGGGTGAGGGGCTTTCGCTCCTGGCGCGGACACTGGCGGATCGGGGCGCGGGTTGGATCCGGCGCCGGCCGGGCGAATGGGTCCTGACCCGCCTGTCGCA
>DATJFU010000290.1:0-4536 GCA_035495495.1 Bdellovibrionota bacterium | reverse complement strand
GACCTTGGCGGCCACACGGGCAAGCAACTCGGCCCGGGTAAAGGGTTTTGCGATGAAGTCGTCGGCACCCTCTTGAAATGCGCGGGTGCGGTGAGCCTCGTCGTTCTGGCCGGAGACCACGATCACCGGCACATCCTCGGTCTCGAGGGAGCTCCGCAGCACCTGGCAGGTCGAGAACCCGTCCTGAGAGGGCATGACCAGATCCATCAAGATCACGGTCGGACGCCGTTCTTTGGCCAGGCGAACCCCGTCGGCGCCGTTGGCCGCCGTGACCACTTCAAATTCGGCCGCGAGCATGCTCTCGAGGAGCTCTCGCATATCTTGCTCATCCTCGATGATGAGCGCCGTTCTGCGTGCCATGCCCCTTAAACTACCATGCGATATTGAACTTGTGGAGACGCTTGTCATTACCACCAACTCATCTGTCCCGGGTCCTGGGCCGGCCGCCTGAAAGCCGAGGTGTTGAGCTCGGGCCACCCGGTGTTGAGGCCGAGCTTCTTGCACGACAAAAGAAAGAGATCCCTGATCTGCGCCGCATGCGGCCCTTGCCCACGCATCCTCGACCCGAATGCGGGATCGTTGAGGCGGCCCCCCCGCAGATCCTCGATCCCACCCAACACCTTGGCCTTTTGGAGCGGAAACCGCCGCTCCAGCCACTGCGAGAAAAGGTCTTTGACTCCGTGGGGCAGCCTCACCACGGTGTAACCGGCCGCCGTCGCTCCCGCTTCTGCCGCCGCGGCGAGAAGGGACGGGACCTCGTGGTCGGTGAGACCCGGGATGAGCGGAGAGGTAAGGACGGCGACGGGGACTCCCGCGGCGGTGAGCTCACGGATCGCCTCGAGCCGGGCATGGGGCCGCGAGGTCCGCGGCTCCATCGCCGCCGTGAGCTCGGGATCGAGCGTGGTCAACGAGATGCAAACCCGCACGCAGCCCTGGGACGCCAGCTCGGCCAGCACGTCCTTGTCGCGGGTGATCCCGCGGTTCTTGGTGATGATGATGACGGGGTTTCTGGCCTCGGCCAGGACCTCCAGGCAGCGCCGAGTGAGACGCAACCGGCGCTCGACCGGCTGATAGCAGTCCGTGACCCCGCTCATGGCCACGACCTGCGGGCGCCAACGGGGCGAGCAAAGCTCCCTGCGCAGAAGCTCCGGCGCGTCCTCCTTGACCAGAATGCGGGTCTCAAAGTCCAGGCCCGCCGAGAACCCCAGGTACTCGTGGGTCGGGCGCGCATAACAATAGACGCAGCCGTGTTCACACCCGCGGTAGGGATTGACGCTCGCGCCAAAGCCCACGTCGGGGCTCGAGTTGCGCGACAGGACGGTTCGCGACGAATCCCGCAAGAAGCGGGTTTTGGGCGCGCGGCTGGGTGGAATGGGATCGGCCCCCATCCACTCCAGATCCTGGGCCTCCGCCTCCGGATCGGGTTCGATGGCCATGCGCTCAAAGCGGTTGGCCGGATTGTCGGGGGTTCCGCGTCCCCGGATCTCGGGATCCATGGCCGCAGTTTTAACTCGCCGCGCCCTCGGGTGCACGCCGCAGCCGGGCGAAGTAGAGGGGACCACATCCCCCCCGGTCGGGCAGGTGGATCCAGCCGTGCTCCGTGCGCTCAGCCCAGGGGCTGGGCGGGGTGGAATCCGATTCGACCCTGACCTTGTCTTTCTTCTTGGAGAGCAGCCTCTCGACCACCGCGTCGTTCTCGAGGGGCGAGAGGGCGCAGGTGCTGTAGACCAGCCGCCCCCCCGGTTTGAGGCAGAGAAGGGCCGAAGCCAAGAGGGCGTACTGCCGGGCCGCGAGCCTCCGGCTCCTGGCCTCGCTCCACTCGGCGAGCTCATCCTCGTGAGAGAGCAGGTGCCGTTCGCCGGAGCAGGGCGCGTCGACCAGGACGGCATCAAAGGCCCCGGGCTCGGCCATGCCGTACCTCTCACCGTCTCGACCTTTGACCTCGACCCGGGTCCTGGCCTCGGGGGTCGCGTACTGGCGGATCACCTGGGTCAGGCGGTCGCGGCGGGCGCGAGAGGGCTCGTTGGCGACGACCCTGGCGCCCGTCTCGAGGAGGACCAGGGTTTTGCCCCCGGGCGCGGCGCAGAGATCGAGCACGCGCTCGCCGGGCCGCGCGTCCAGGGCACGGGCCGCGAGCACGGACGTGGGATCCATGACGTAGTACGTGAGCAGGCCCGCCGGGTTGCGGGTCAGGGTCATCTCGGCCCTCTCGGGAGTGAACCAGAGTGCGCCCGGGAGCCAAGGCACCTCGCCGCCGCTGGCGTCGGCCGAAAACGCCGGCCGGAGCACCTGACGCTCGCGCTGGTTCAAGGCCCGTCGGAGGGCGGGCCAGCGGTCGCCAAAAACGCCGGCGTAGAAGTCCTCGAACGCGAGGGGACCTTGGGCCTTACTCAAAATAGTCCAGGTCCTTGTGGAAGGTCTCTTCCATGCGGAACAGGGAGAAGAAGGCGATGCCGAGAGCCACGATCCCCACAGCGGCCCCGGCGGGCACGATCCCGACCGCGCCCTTGAGGGCCGCGAAGCTGAGGGTGAGCGGCACGACCGAGCCACGCACGAAGTTGGGCACGGTCGTCGTGACCGTCGCGCGGAGATTGGTTCCGAACTGTTCGGAACCCATCGTCACGAAGACGGCCCAGTAACCCGAACCAA
The DNA here is from genome assembly GCA_035495495.1 of Bdellovibrionota bacterium. Classification (GTDB taxonomy): domain Bacteria; phylum Bdellovibrionota; class UBA1018; order UBA1018; family JADZFF01; genus JADZFF01. The sequence continues at coordinate 1,887 of DATJFU010000290.1, read as the reverse complement.
AGCCCAGGACCGAGCAGATCCAGTAGAAGGAGTCCGCCGTGAGCCCATGCTTGGTGAGGTAGACGGCCACGAAGACCGAGGTGATCACAAGAAAGATCCCCACGGCCTTGCGGCGGCTCGAGAGCGCCTGGCTCAACATCCCGCTCGCGAGGTCGCCGACCGCCAGGCCCGCATAGTTGTAGAGAATCGCCTTGCCCGCCGAGACGGGCTCGTGGGCCCCGAGCGCCTGGGCGAACTCAGGCGAGAAAGTCATGAGCACACCGACGACGTACCAGATTGGGACCCCGATCAGGATGCAGTACAGGTACTTGAAGAAATCCCGGCGCGTCCGAAACAGGTGAAAGAAGTCCCCGCGCTTGACGTTCTTCTTCTTGGCCTTCTCAAAGAGGCCCGACTCGAACACGGCCACGCGCAGTCCCAGGAGCAGAAGCCCCAGTCCTCCGCCCACGAAGTAGGCGTAGCGCCAGTCCAAGGCCTCGGCCACTTTGGAAGCCAGGAGCGCGCCGCAGATCCCGACTGACGCCACGATCGTGGTGCCCCAGCCGCGGCTCTCCTTGGGCAGGACCTCGGAGACCAGGGTGATGCCCGCGCCCAGTTCGCCGGCCAGGCCGAGCCCCGCGATGAACCTCCAGGCCGTGTATCCGCCGATCGACTGCACCATTCCGTTGGCGACGTTGGCGATCGAATAGAGGACGATCGAACCAAAGAGAACCGAGAGACGTCCCCGCTTGTCGCCCAGGATGCCCCAAAGAATTCCACCCAAGAGCATGCCGGCCATCTGGGTGTTGAGCAGCCAGACACCGTGCTGAAACAGCGTCTCGCCCTCGAACCCCAGGGCCTTGAGGCTCGGCACCCGAACGATACTGAAGAGGATGAGGTCATAGATATCGACAAAGTAGCCGAGGGCGGCGACCAGCACGGCGATGTTGAGAACCGCGCGGGCGCCCGAGGAGTGGGAACGGATTGCCGATGTCGAGGTCATTTTGGCCAACCAATCGCAAAAACAGGGGGGCGTCAACGGCCCTGGAGGGGTAAAATAGGTGGGGTGAAGTGGTGGATCGCCCTACTAGTCCTGTCGGCCCCGGTATTGGACGCCCGGGCGGACTCCTGCGACGACCAGATGGTGGCCTGCTACACGGCCGCCTACCAGCACTGCGGTGGAATTTCGGCCCAGGACACGGACCCCTGCGTGATCCAGGGCCTCGAGGCCTGCAAACACGCCGTCACCTGCGCGACCACCCCCTGCACGACCTGCTCGACCTCGACCGGGGAATCCCCCTCGACCCTCTCGAGTGGCAGCCACGGTTCCACAGGGAGCTCGGCCACGGCCTCGACCTACCCGGGCACCTACCGCATCGATGAAAAGGTGCACATCGCGTCGAGCTGCAATCCCTGGCGCGAGATGCTCCAACGCCGGATCACGGCCGCGGTGGACCGCCTGCAGAACTGCCTCAACTACGGGTTCGTGAGACCGGCCTTGGCCGAGGCGGTGATCCGGGCCCTGACCGAGGGGGACGGTGTTCTGGTCCTCTGCCAAGAGCCGCCCAATCCCCACTGGTGCGCCGCGGGGGGCGTGGGCGAGGTCTGGTTCAGTCCCACCAAGGCGCTCCAGAGCGCCGGCATCTGCTACCCGGACATCGAGGGCTTCTTTGTCCACGAGGTGGCCCACTCGGCCAACCTCCGCACGGCTCCGACCCATAACGAATCCGGTGAGAGCACCGAATACGACGAGGTGTACAGCCTGCAGCGATACTGCACGACCCGCGCGCGGATGTGGATCGGCCGCGCCCACCGGACCGGCGACGTGGTGGACTCGGACCACCTCGCCTGCGTGCGCGCGTACCAGGAGCTCACGCCATCGACGGACGAGGATCCCTTCTGGCTCGC
>DATJFU010000289.1:0-4249 GCA_035495495.1 Bdellovibrionota bacterium | reverse complement strand
CCAGTACTGCCACTGCAGCGACACAAAGACCGTGAGGGCCGCGAGCGCCACGGCCATGCCCGTGAGCGTGCCGACAAAACGCGGCGTCCCCTCACCCTGAAAAAGCGAGGCCGCGAGAAACGCGAGCGCCGCCGGCACCACGAAGGCGCCCAAGCCCACGCTCTGAAGAAGGAGCGACGCCAGATCCGCGCCCACCCAGCCGCAGGCATTACGGGCCGCGTGGTTGACGGCATTAAATAGAGAGGGATCGGTCGGATGATAGGTGAAGAGGGCCGCAGCCGAGAACACCGCTCCGCCCAGGAGCAGGATACACAGGATCTCACCCCTGAGGTTCCGTCCCTGACGGGAGGACTGGCTTCGGGCCGCGGACTCACTCGCTTTTTTGGTGACCTTCATGCATACCCTTCCGGAACTCCAGTTTAACCTGAACCATGGCATCCGCGTCGAACACCAAGAAATTGACGATCGCTCCCAAGGGGCGCGTGGTCCTCGCCTACGATCTGGGCGGCACCAAGATCGAGGCGGGCCTGGTCCGCGACGACGGCCGCGTCCTCGCCTTTGAGCGCGTGCCGGTGCGCACGGACGCGGGGCCCTCGGGCCTCGTGCGACAGATGGGCGAGCTCGCCCGAGGACTCCTTTCCCGGCCCGAGGGACGCAAAGTCAAAGCAGTCGGCCTCGCTTCGGCGGGACCGCTCCTCCCCGCCGCCGGAATTCTTCTCGACCCCACCAATATTTTCACGGGTGGAAGAAGCTGGGGCAAAGTCCCGATCGCCCGCCTCCTCTCCCAACGCTTGCGCATGCCCGTGACCCTCGAGAACGACGCGGCCGCGGCCGTGCTCGCCGAGAAGTGGCGGGGCGCCGCCCGCACCGTCGACAACGCCGTCATGCTCACCCTGGGCACGGGGTTGGGCGTCGGCGTGATCTGCGACGGCAACCTCGTCCGCAGCGGCCGCGGAATGCACCCCGAAGGGGGCCATATTTTGCTGCGCTATGGCGACAAGTCCGCGGCGTGCGCTTGCGGCACCCTCGGTTGCGCCGAGGCCTTTCTCGCGGGCCATTCCTTCGGCCGCCGGGCGGTCCAGGTGCACGGAGTGAAGGCCCAGGGAGCAAGCGAAGTCGCCGAGCTCGCCCGCCGTGGCGATGCCGCCGCACTCAAAGCCTTTGACGAGTACGCGGATCTCCTCGCGGCGGCCGTGCAGTGTTTTGCCGTTTTGTATGCTCCGGAGCGCGTGATTTTGGGTGGAAGTTTCGCGCAGGCCTCTGACCTCTACCTCCAAAAATCCCTTCCGATCATCGAGAGGCTGCTCGAGCGCCGTCGCATCGGAGTGGATCTCGTGCCGAAAATGGTGGTTTCACATCTCAGCAACCATTCCGGTTTGCTCGGCGGCGCTTTTGTGGCGCTGCAACACCCGTCGAAACGGTGACCATCAGCGTCATCACCTACTAATGGTGTAGCCGTAATTCGTTGACACAAGTTAGGTCTTGGTTACTCTTGAGTCATTCTTCGTTCTTTTGATTGAGAGCTCCGGACATGAGGTTCGGCGTTTCGTTTCGACTGCGTGTTTTCACGGAGGGGAAGAAACGGGCGGTGGAGCATGGATGCCGGGCGAAGGATCGCAATCGTGCGTGAAATTGAAACGAGAATCTCAAGGAGATCCAAAATGAAACGCTTACTCGTAGCTATCCTCGCGATGGGTGCTCTGGTCGGCTCGAACGCCATGGCCACCAACTCTCGCCTGGCGGTGATGGGAACCGGCGACGCGGGCATGGTGCTCGGCAACGGCAACATGACCGGCTCGCTGTTCTACAACGACGCCTACAACATGTTCTACAACCCCGCCTACGTGAACGACTTCGGGCATTGGGCCACCGTTGAAAAAGGCACCATCGGCGGCGCCGAAGGCGGCTTCGTAACCAGTCTCGGCAGCCTCAACGTGGGCGCCTGGATGAACCGTTCGACGTACACGACCGGCGTCGGCAAACGTCCCCTCGACCTCATCGTCGGCGGCGACATGGGCATGAAGTGGGGCGTGGGCGCCACCTGGGGCCAGAACAATATCGGTGGCACCGGCGGCACCAGCACGATGGACCTGAGCCTGCATGCGGGTGTCGAAGTCCAAGACTTCGCTCCCTTCTTCCACGTCGAGCTGACCAGCAACCAGAGCAACATCGGCGCCGGTCTCCGCTACCACATGAACGACTGGACCCCCTACGCTGCTTGGGAAAAAGCTGACGCCCACGGCGCGGCGGCCAAGTCCAACAACCTGGCGCTCGGCATCGGTCACAGCTCCAAAGTGACTGAAGGCACCATGCTGTTCTACCAGACCGGCTACGTGAAGAGCATGAGCGGCAACCGGGACATCGTCCCGATCTCGCTCTCCCTCGAAGGTACGGCCACCAGCTGGCTCACCCTCCGCGGCGGCCTGACGTTCAACCTGGTCGACACCACGGCTGGTACCTCGAACAACTCGGCGACCACGGGTCGCGTGGGCGGCTCGCTCACGTTCAACCACGTGGACGTGGACTTCGCCTTCGGCACCGGCGTGGATACGCTCGCCACCGCGCCGAACGCTCCTGCGGCCAACATCAACGGCGCCAACATCGGCTTCGACTCCGGCACTCTTGCCATGGTCGGCGCCACCTACAAGTGGTAATCAAGTCCAGTTTGACCCCCGCAAGGGGTTGAACGAGGGAGGGGGTTCCGCAAGGAACCCCCTCTTTTTTTGTCCTGTTTTTTCGTCCTGCGCGGTCCCCTCCCCGCCTGCTAAGATCGGGCCCATGACCCCCTCCAAGAAGCCCACCCGCAAGCTCGAGCTCCCCACCTGGCTCCGCCGCATCACGCACGAGGGCGAGCGTTGGATCAACATCGAGTCCCCCGACTGGGTCGAGTGGACCGTGGTCTCCTTCCTGCTCTACTCGGCCTTTGTGCTCCTGCGGGTGCAGCTCGTCACGGACCTGGACCTCACCTACAAGGACGCACTCTCCAAGGGGCTCTTCATGGGCCTCCTGCAGGACCTCCTGGTCGTCTGCCTTCCCCTTTCGATCTCCATGATCCTTTCGGCAACCCTGAACGCGCCCCGGCGCGTCGTCTGGAGCCTCCTCGCGGTCTCGCTCTGGATCATCACGGCCGCAAACGCCATGTACTTCAAATTCTTTGGCGACCCCCTGCAGCTCTGGGTCGTGCAAAACCACTGGCGCGACCTGACCTCCGTCCAGGGCGCGGCGACCCACCTGGCGCTCGCCATGCCCCTGATTCTCAGCGGCTCGCTGGTCGTCATCATGCTCGCGGTCCTCATCTTCAGCTACCAGCGCGAGCCCAAGCTCCGGGCCGAGGTCCTCAAGCGCCTACGCATGCAAACCGGCGTTGCGGGGGTCCTCATCCTCGCCCTCGTCGTCGTGCTCCGCCAAAGCCCCGATTGGATGAAGCGCAACTTTCACGACCGCCTGCCCTGGACCCTCAAGGGCTCGGTCTTGAGCGACCAGATCCTGACCCTGTGGTGGGACCAGGTCTCGGAGCGCGCGCGCCTAGCCAACCTTTTTAAAGAGGGTGGAATGCTCCAGCCCGACAAAGACCCGACCGTGCGGGCCGATGCGCAAAAGACCCTGTCCCAGTTCCGCGACCTGAACCGCGCCGTGCCCGTGAAGGAGGCCCACCGCGACGGCTGGCCCCTCGTGCACAAGATTTCTTTCTCGCCCAAAGAAACCCGCGAGATCCGCGCGCGCCTGGGCCTGCCGCTCACGGGCCCCATCAACATCGCCTACCTCTTTATCGAGAGCGGCCGGTTTTTTGAGATGACCTACCCCAAGCTCGGGCGTCGGTTGTTTCCGGAGATGAGCCGCCTCATGGACGAGCACGCCATCACCTTCACCCAAACCTACACGGTCGCGCGCTCGGCGGCGCAGACCGTGCGGGGCATGTTCTCGACCCTCTGCTCGACCCTGGAAAACATCCCGGGTCCCGCCACATTCCTCGGCAATCCGGACCTGCCCATCGTGTGCATCCAGGATCTGCTCTCCAAGGCGGGATACCAAACGGCGTGGTCGCACTCATATCCGCAGACCTACCAGAACATGGGGTACTTTGAGTCCCGCCACGGAGTGCAGCAGTTCTACGACCAGAAGTACTTCATGGACCAGGGCATCCCGCGGCGCGGGGACGACTGGGGGGTCGAGGACGGCCCGTTTCTGCACGAGAGCTTCAAGGTCATGCAAAAGCTCTACGCGGTCAAAAAGCCGTTTTACATCTCCA
>DATJFU010000288.1:0-4553 GCA_035495495.1 Bdellovibrionota bacterium | reverse complement strand
CCTCATCCACTCGGCGCACCTCTGGCTCGTTTGCCTCGGAATCACCGCCCTCGCCGTAGCTGGCAAAGGACTGGGCTCTGCCCTGGCCGCCCGCTCCTGCGGCATGCCGTGGCGAGACTCGGTCTTTCTGGGCACCCTCATGAACACCCGGGGTCTCATGGAACTCGTGGTGCTCAACCTGGGCCTGGAGATGCACATCATCTCACCCGGCCTTTTCAGCATTCTGGTCCTCATGGCCCTGGTGACGACGTTCATGACCGGTCCCGTCTTGCGCCTCCTGGACTGATATTCCGAACTGACGTACCCTTTTGGGAACGTGTTTGACCTCACCCCCGCCGAAAAGCGCGCCTTTGAAGAAGACGGATACTTTCTCCGCAAGGACCTCTTTTCGCCCAAGGAGGTGAAAGAGGTCAGCGACGCCATCGACGCCATCTACAAGATGTCCAAGGGTCTCAAGGAGACCCAGGTCTTGAAGGGCACCCAGTTCGTCATGGAGCGCGGAGTGCTCTCCCGCGCCGTCTGGATCGGCGGTGCCAAGCCCGAGCTCCTCAGGTACGGAACCGATCCGCGCATCACGACCCCGGTCGCGACGATCTTGGGGTCCAAAGAGGCCGACCAGCTCATCTGCCAGGCCCACTTCAAGTTCCCCGGCGACGGGGTCGAGTACCGCTGGCACCAGGATAGCGAGAACCGGGGTTACGGCACCCCCGACTGGACCGACGTCAACGGACGCGGCAGCTACGTTCAGACCCTGATGGCCGTGGATCCCATGACCGCGGACAACGGGCCCGTGCAGTTCGCGCCGGGCACGGGCAAGAGGGGTCACCTCGCCCTCGACCAGATGGAAGATCCATCCAAGGCCTTTGATACTTCGAAGCTCGTACCCCTCATCCTCTCACCGGGGACGGTGGCCTTCTTCGGTCCCTACGTCATCCACGGCAGCCTCCCTAACCCGTCGGACGCGCCCCGGCGCATCTTCATCAACGGCTACGCCTGCCCCGGCGCCAATCACAAAAAATATCCGGGAGACGGCGCGGGCCGCAGGATCCGGCTGGCGTGAGACGGGTTCTCGGCCTGGGTCTCGCACTCGCCCTGGCGGCCACGGCCTGCTCGAGCGGCCGACTTCAGATCAATGACATGCTCCAGACCACCAACTGCTACATCTGGAGCATGGACGAAAACCCCATCCAGATTCGCGTGGCCCACGACATGGCCTACGACTCGCGGTCCAAATCCGACGAGCCGCTCGCCACGTGGCTGGGCCCAACCGTACAGACCTTCGGATTCAAGTCCATTCCCCTGGCCACCTTCACGGCGGCAAAGAAGGACAAGCCCGCCTCGCTTTCGATGGCTCCCTTGATGGGGGCGGACGCGGACGTGTTCACGTTGAATGGCCAGAGTGCCTTGAACGGGGCCGGCATCCCCGGCAGCGAAGAGCGCTTTGACTTCCACCCCATCTGCAAGCCGGATGAGGTATTTCTTGGAGTGGCCGTCGCGGCGTATCTGGCTGAACTGCGCAAGGGTGGAACCTACATTCCACCCCGGTGATCGGGTTCACCAGGCAAATCCGACGGTCCCGATCCCCTCGGTGACGCTCTTATGCGCCTCACCGCTCGGTGAGATCGAAGAATGCGAAAGAGACACGCCCGCCATCATCGGCGACCCACCGATTTCGGTGAGGGTCGCATCGCCGTAGACCTTTGAGGTGTAGCTGCCGTCGTCGGCGTCCGCCGCGGCGGGAAAACTCACTCCAAAGGTGACTCCCGCCTTGGCGTCCAATTGACCGATCGGCGTCTTGACGTGGGCGCAGGCGCCCAAGTCGTACTTGAACTCGGCGCCCCAGCCCGCTTTGTCACTCACCTTGGCGGCCGTCACGCCGCTCGGGACCGCGAGCACGGGAGCGTAGAGGCACATGTAGTCGCCGTAGTCGTCGAGGGGAAAAAAGACGTCCATAGTGGAGCCGATCTCCGGGCCCGCATGCGATATCCCCGTGGCCGGATCATGTCCGGCGGACAGCGTGCCCTGAAGGCCGATGGCCCCGGCAACGCCGTCTGAATCCTGCCCGGCGGTAATGGCTATGGCGTGGCCGACCTGGGCCTCTCCTCCGACGATTTCGCCCTTTTGGGGGTCGATCGTCAGGGACCCCGAGCTGGAGGGGTCGAGGCTGATGATGGTTCCACCCGACGGATCGCTCGACTTGGGGAGAATCTCCAGCTTTGGCCCCTGGATCGCGCCCTCCACGGAGAGCTTGGCTGAGTCCGAATCGCCCCCCACACCGATGCCCACGGAATGGGGCGCCTTACCGGCGGGGATCACGGCCGTGGCCACCGCATCATCGGCGCGGGCGGGGGCCAGGGGGACAAGGGCGAACGACAGGGCCAGAATTCTCAGGGTTTTCATCACCCAATGATCGCAGCAATCCCTCCCGCGCCCGGCTGATGAAATCTGGCGAGTTAAAAGTCCACCATCAGGCGGACTTCGGCGTCCAGGCGCTGGTCCCCGATCTTGAACTCCCCGTCGCCGGCGCCGTAGTGGACGCCCGCGGCCACGTCGATCTTGAGGTCACTCATGACGATAAAGAGGGCATCGGCCCTGGTCATGAAGCTGTGGTCGGACAGGTTACCCAGGTTGAACAGGCTGAGGGTAAAGTGGTTCCAGCTCCCGGGATTGGGGAGCTGAACCATGAACATGCCGTACTCCCGGCCCAGGTGAAACGGCTGGTAACCTCCACCCGCGAACACCAAGGGGTAGCTGGCCACCGACGCGTAGCCCAGCTCATTGTGGTAGTACTCGGCCGCCAAGATGATGCTGTCGTTGTCGCCGTAGGGCATTTCGTAGCTCAAGCCCGCCACCCAGTCCGTCGTCTTGCGCGTGGGGTCCGTAAAAGGCCCCGTCAAACCGAAGAACGTGGCGTCGTTGCCCGCCGAGTAAGCAAACTCGCCGTAAGCGTCAAAGTCACCGACGGCGGTCGAGACATCCACCCCGAGCTTGGGTTCGGTTCCGCGTTTGACCGCCGCGGAGAGGGCGACCTCGCCTTTCCACACCGGGACCTCGGCTCGGACCGCGTGCGTGATGTCAGCCACTCGCGACGCATGGTCGAGCTCGTTGACCAGGTAGAAGTTGGAGGAGCCCACGGGCACGTGGGTCTTGATGAGAGAAACACCCGAGCGGAGATCCTGCAGGTAGAGAAAGTTACGAAACTGGCTGTTGAGAAAATCCGTGGGGTTCCAAAACTGGCCGGACCCCCACTTGATCTTCTGCTTGCCGACCGTGAAGAAGACCTTTTTCTGAACGTTGAAGTTGAGCTTCAGCTCCTCGAGATCCGACGAGTACTTGGGGGACACGAGCCCGCTCAAAGGATTGGGCGAACCGGCGGTGGGATCGTAAACCAGCTTGATCCTGCCGTATGCCCTGATGTCGTTCTTGAGATGCGAGTCCAGATAGACCCAGAGCGTGGATGGATCCGCCAACGTGTCGCCCGTCGCCGCCGCGGGGTTGAGCTGCAGGTACTGAAACTCGTTCCAGAACGTGCCGCCGATCTTGAGGCGGTCCAGCTCGGTCTCGGCCTTGTCGGCCGCGGTCATGCCCTGGTTGTCGCCAAAGCCCTTCTCGAACTCCGGAAACTCATCCGCCCGGGCCACCCCGGCCAGGAGAAGAACCGCCCCGAGAAGGGGTCGGACCAGGGTCTTACTTGCTCTTGGACTCGATCCAGGCTTTGGAGAAGATGCTGCCGTCCACATTGTGAAGGTCCGCTTCCTTGATGAGAATGATGGTGTTGTTGCCCTTTTCGAGCTCGTCAAAGATCCGCATTTCCTCTGGGATCCAGACATCCGCTTTCTTGGACTCGCTGAATTGTTTGTGCCAGCGCGGATAGTAGGTCGTGCGCATGAGCTTGCCCGAGAGTGAGAATTCCTCGCGCTTGAGCACGTTCTTGTCCGCCTGATCCACTGTGATCTTGATCACCGGGTAGGCGACGTCGACCCCCTCTTTGGCCTCGAGCTTCATCGTATAGGTCTTGTAGGTCCCTAACGTCCCCGAGGACTCGAACCCGACCTTGTACTCCTCGGCAAGACGGCTCTCGTCAAAGTCCTCCCGGCGCGAGTTGGTGCCCGCGATGCGCTCGCGCTCCGTGCGGCGCTCCCACTTGCCCGTGTTGGGGTCGTACATCCAGAGGTTCTTGTCGATCTTGAGATAGCCCTTGCCGGCTTCTTCTTTTGGTTTGGTAAAGAGGATCAGAAACTTGTCGTCCGCGTCCCGGCGGTAGACCACCGCCTGAAACACGTGGGGTTCTTTGTTCTTTTCCATCTCCTTTACGTAGCAGAGCGAGGTGTAGTCGCCCGAGTTGCGCTGCCGATCGTCGACGAGCTTGATCACGTCCAGCGCTTGAGCGTCGGTGAGCTTGACTTCATCGGCTCGCGCGGCCACGGATGAGAGAATCAGGGCACCTACCAGAACAATAGATCGCTTCATATTCAGTTCACCTGGTTGATGGCCGTGATGGGCTTCATCTTGCTCGCCCGATAGGACGGCAGGAGGGACCCGATCACCAAGAA
>DATJFU010000287.1:0-4414 GCA_035495495.1 Bdellovibrionota bacterium | reverse complement strand
TGGGCCAAAAATGACACAGGAGCATGGGGTTTCGCATGAGGGTCCCGTGGAGGACCGCGTGCTCTCCGCCCTGGGCGACCGTGCGCGGCCCCCGCCGGAGGGCTTTAACCGGTTCACGTTGCAAGTCGCACCCGCCCTCGCGCTCCCGGATCCGCTCATCCGCGCCATGCAGCCCGCCACCCACCAGGATATTCGCCTCAAGAACCTCGTGGATGCGTTCGCCCCCCTGGGGGATCTGCAGACCAAGTTCACAAAACTGGTCGCGAGTCTCAGGCGTTCAGAAGAGGCCCTCTCGCTTTCGGCCGCGATCCGCATGTTCGGCGCCGATCGGGCCCTCGACTTCCTCGCGGTGGCCTACCTGCACCCGGGTGGGGACGGAAAGGGTCAAAACGGCGACGCCACCAAGGCCCTGGGGTACGCTAACCGCGCGCGCGACCACCATTCGACCTACGGACGCTACGTCGAGACCGCCTACATTGGGGGGCTCGTGTTTGATATTCTGCGTATGCTCATCGCGGCGGGGCCCCCGGGGATGACCCGCAAGCGGCAGCTGGATTTTCTAGAAGAGACCTTTGAACATGGCCTGGCCACCTCGGACATCGCCCTTCGACTCTCCAAGTCGGCCGGCGACGTGCCGTTCACGGACTACGCGTTTCCGGCATGCCTGGTCCATGACATCGGTGCTGCAGCGATGGCGGTCGTCCATCCCGAGGCCATCGAGGACCTGAAAAAGCTCCATTCCGGAGACCTTCCGCCCGGCGCGCTCGCCCTGGCGGAGCGAGAGATCTTTGGGATGACCCACGCGGTTTACGGCGGGCTGGTCTGCCGGTACTTTGCGCCTCTGCGGCCCGTCGCGGACGTGGTGCTCTATCACCACGATCCCTACCTGTTTCCGCACGAGTCCACGGCATCCCTCAAGCCGTTTACGGAGATGGTCACCCTCGCAAACCATGTGGCCCGTCACCTGGTGGCCCCCGAGGACGACGCGGATCCGGTGGTCCAGGAGTGGTGGAAGCGGCCCGAGCTGGAGGACGCCCACGTCTCCGACGAGGCACTGGTGGCGACCGTCGAAGCGCTCTTGCGCAAGGGCTAGGCGATTTCGAGTCCTAATCCAAATTGGAGTCGATCTTGCTCGGTGACGGCTGCGGGTCGACCGTGGGCGTGTTCGCGGCGGGCCTGGGTTCGGGTGACGGCGCGGGGTCGGGCTTGGGTGCCGGGGCGATCGCGGGCGGGCCCTTGAAGTCCAGTTCAGGCGGTGGGCCCACGTCCGAGGTGGGCGACGAGTTGTCAGAAGGATCGGGCCCACGTGGGCCCGCGGGGCAATTGCGGCCGTGCTTAAAGACCGTATGCGCCGGCGGATTTTGGCAAGCGGACATGGGGTAGGTGCCGTCACCCACGAGTTCAAAGTAGCAATGCTCCCAGGTCTGGTTGGGCACGTCGCACCAGTCCGCCGCGCAGGTCTCCTGCATCATGCAGATGTTGGGTGAGCCGTCGCCCGAGCCGGGGCGGACAACATATCGCTCGGCCGCGCGCACGAGCCCCAAGGGTGCAAAGAGGGCCATGAGCCCCACGCCGCTAAGCCTTGCCCAATTCAAGAAGGAGTCCCCCTGTCCTTAGATTAACAAGCGGGAGCGGAGTGAGAACGTGTGTCGGGGTCGACCTGGGTCACTTCTGGAGTTTGGCAATGGCGTCGGCCAACTCGTGGGCCGAGAGCCCGCGGATAAGCAGGTCCTTGCTCCGTGACGAGTGGCCGCGAACCAGTTCGGCGCCTGAGGCACCGAGGGCCTTTTTGAGAAAGCGCACCAGTTCTTCGTTGGCCGCGCCGTCGACCGGTGGCGCCGCGATGCGGACCTTGAGGCGCGCGTCGGCGCCGGTGCCGTGGACGCCGACGATCTCCGTGCGCGAGGCCTTGGGCTGGATGTGGAGGCGGAGGATTACGCCTTCGGCGGTGGGGGAGAGGTAGGGTGGAGGCATGGGATCTCAGTGTACCTCCTCAAGATCCGACCGTCTCGGTCCGATAAATGAGCATTATGAATAAACTCTTTGGATCCGCATTAGGCCTGATCGTGCTCTTCGCAAGTGGCTGCGCGTCACCGGGTCCAAAATACTCCAGTGTTCGCCACGATATCCCCGCCCTCAAGGCGGGTGAGGGGCGTATCTATGTCTATCGCCAGCCTGCCTTCTTGAACATGGGCGCGGGTCTCCAGCCCGACGTGGACCTGAATGGCAAGGTCATCGGCACCGCGCGCGTCGACGTGGTCACGTTCATCGACGTCGCCGCCGGGACCTACAAGATTTCTTGCACCACCGAGAAGACCAATGAGCTCGAATTAACAGTCACCGCCGGAGAAACCAAGTACGTGCGGCTCGTTCCCTACGTGGGCATCATCATTGGTCACATCGATCCGCAGCTCGTCAGCCAGAATGAAGGCGAGGACGCCATTCAGGACATGGCGCTTGTGATGCCCAAGCAGATGCACAACCGCGTGCCCGCGTCCCTGATCACCAAGTGAACTCCATCAGAACCCTGAGCTGGTTTGCGCTGGTCTGTGTCGTTGTCCTTGCGTCGGCCGCTCGGGCAGAGGGCCAGGCCTCGACCGCGGAAGACGACATGCCTAAACCGCTCGAGGCGTATGGCAAGCCCGGGCAGCCTACTTTGGAACAAGAGGGTTTAGCCCCCTCCGGCCATATCTCGACTGGAACCTACGTGGCCGCTGGAATCGTCGGTACTACGCTGGGCTTTGGCGTTGGCCACGCCATCGCCGGCATCTATGACCACAATGGGATTATTTTCACGGCGGGGGAGCTTCTAGGTGCGGGGCTCTTTCTCTACGGCGCCGCCGCCACCACCACGAACGTGAGCTGCGGTTCAAGCAGTTGCACCGTGACCGAGACCACGCCCCTCGCGACGGTAGGCGGTCCCGTCATCTTTGGCGCGCTCAAGATTTGGGAGATCATCGACATCTGGACCGCACCCGCCGCTCACAACGCCGCGGTCGAAGAGCGCGAGAAGGCCAAGCAGAAGAAGACATCGCTCAGGCTACAGCCTTGGGTCGCCCCGAACGGGTCGGCGGGGGTGATGTTGGGGATGGGGTTCTAGGCGAGTTCCTGTGGATGCGCTGAAAAGAGAGGGCCCGAGTTGGCGCACCGTTAGGCCCGGTAGATCCTGGCCTTGGTCCGCCCACTGCCCCGGAGGCCCGCACGCGTGAGGTCCCGCTCGGCCTGGCGGCGTCCCACCCAGCCGGAGAGCGCTTGTTCGTAATCGGAGACGGTGATGCGCGGCGATCGAGCCAGAAGATCCCGCAGTACTTCGCGGCGCACGTCCCAAGGAATCAAAGTCCGATCGCCACGGGGAGCCTTGTTTAGCAGAAGGTCGCGTGCGAGAAACCCCCACCGCCGGTAGAGGCCAAAGGCGAGACGGGCATCCTCGCGCTGATGGGCGCCGCCCGGGACCCGGAGCCCGAGAAAGTAAAGCCCGTGGTTGGCGGCCCGGATCCCCGAAAGGGCGAGCTTGGCCCAGAGGCCGAACTCCCGGCTCCGGACTCCCAGGACAAAGGGCACCTGTTCGAGGAGGGGACCCGCGGCGGCGGGCCAGGGCTGGGGGAGGAGCGCGGCGTTCAGCTCGGTGGGCGCAAGCAGGCGCCAGCGGCGGGCCACGTGGGCGATCCAGAGCTCTCCGAGGCGCGGATCGAGCCGCGACCACTGGCTCCAGAGCGCGAGATCCCGGGCGCCGGGTTCGGGCGGCCGAAGGGATTGCAGGCGCTCGTAGGCTCCGAGTAGGTCGGCCTCGCCCGGGATCCGATCCAGGCCCGTCATGCTTCCCCCAGCTCGACCACCTCTTGTAGAAAATCGAGGGCTTCTTGGGAGTCGGGGATGCGGTGGCGCAGGAGGGACTCGATGTGCCTTTCGACCCCGTCGACGTCCGCCCCCTGCCGGATCAGGGTCAGCGCATGGGAGACGTCCTTGGGACGGTGGGCGTAGCACTTCATGATGAGCATCTCGTTCTTGCCCAGGGCCCGCGCCTGGAGTTGGCGGCCCTTGAAGACCTCGATCGTGCGCGACTCAAAGTCCGCGGGGAGCGTGTGGGTAAAGGAGCCGTAGTAGGGATTGAGCCAGTCGGGAGCGAATCCCAGTTCGGAGGCGATCCCCTTGACGTGGACGTCGAGCTCCGCGAGCGAAATCCCCTTGGGGACGGCGTCGATATCGGTGGTGGCCAGCTTGAACCCGTGGGCGAGGAGCATGGCCCCGCCGCCGCCCACTAATAAGGAGACGGGTCGATCCAGACGGGCGTCCAGCGCCTTCAGCGCGCGCAGCATGGATTCGGCTTGGAGCGGGGTGTGGCTCATATGGGCCATATTACGTCATATTTGGTTATGTCGCAATACATGTAAAAATATTTTAAAAACAACATATT
>DATJFU010000286.1:0-13701 GCA_035495495.1 Bdellovibrionota bacterium | reverse complement strand
CGGCGCAGGCGGCGAGATCCAGCTCACGGACGGTCTGCAGGACCTGGCCAAGTCGCGCGGACTGTACGCGTACAAGTTTGATGGAATCCGTTACGATACTGGCGACCGGGTGGGGTTCATCGACGCCACCGTGGCGTATGCTCTCAAGCGCCCCGAGCTCAAGCCCGCGGTGCTTGCGCTCATGAAGAAACATCTGGAGGCAGGAAAGTGAAGTCCTTGCGCGGTTTGGGTCTCTCGGTTCTGGTTCTGGCCTCGATGCCGGCGGTGGCCTACGTTCCACCGGCCTCCTACATCACCCAAAAGATCGCTCGGGCCCGCCAGGGCACCGGCGCGGTCTGGGTCAAGAGCAAGGTCTCGGGCGTCAGCGACGGACAGCCGTCGGACACGTTCTTCTTTGACGTGACCGTGTTTGAACCCAAGAACCAGATGCTCATGGCTCTCGCGGTGGACGCCGACAACAAGGTGCTCTACGCCGAGAGGCGCTTTTTGGACGTGCCGGACGACAAGGTCACCGCTGGCGGGCCGCTGCCCGCGCCGCTCCCCGCGTTTCTGCTCTTTGGAGAGAGCCCCAAGGATCTGGTCAACGCCCTCGTGAAGGTGGGCCTGCCGGTCAAGGGCGAGCCCGAGTCCACGGAGCCTTTCAAATTCGTGCTCGACGCCGCGGCCACGGCGCAGTCCGCGGCCATGAACGCGCCGCCCCCGCCCGCGAAGCCCGTCAAAGGCAAGGACCCCAAGGGCAAAGACAAGGACGTCGCCGGGCAGCCGGGCGAGCCCGAGGCGCCCCAGGGTCCGGATCCGGCCATCTTCTTGGACCGCATGCCCAAGCCCCTCGTCGAGGACACGGCCCTGCGCCGCTGGCCGGGTGGCATCGCCTGGGTGCTGACCCGCGGGCCAAACGACCTGCCGCAGGTTTGGGTCGAGAAGGACACGTTCTTGCCCGTGCGGATCCTCGAGGGATCCCACGAAATCCGCTGCGAGCGGTTTACGTTCGTCAAGACGCATCCGTTTCCGTCGCGCATCTCGCTCATCGAGGGCCAGAGCGCGGTGCTCATCGCCGACCTTCAGAAGGTCGTGACCGAGCCCGAGCTCAAGGAGCGGCCCAAGATCACCCGCGAGGGGTTCACCGAGGCGGGGCAAGAAATCTCGGGCAAGCTCAAGGCCCTGATCGAAACCTACTACGCGGACGTCCGCTGAGGAGCGGGACGGCGTGAGCGACTCCAGCATCCTTTCAGTGGCCGTTCCGCGTCCGCTGGAACGGCTCTTTACCTACCGCGTGCCGGGCCATCTTCTGCCCAAAATCGCGGTGGGGGGCTGGGTCAAGGTGCCCTTTGGGCGCGGGGTGACCCACGCCTATGTGGTCGAGCCTCCGCGCTCGATCGAACAGATCGACCAGGGCCTGCCCCCCGAGAAGCTCAAGGACGTCCTCGAGGCGGGGGGCGACGAGTCTCCGATCCCCGACGATGTGATGGAGCTCTGCCGCTGGGCCTCGCGATATTATCAGGCGCCTCTGGGCGAGGTGCTTCACTGCGCGGTGCCCGCCGCGGCCCTGGGCCTCAGGACCAAGAAACGCGAGGCGCGGGCACTCGAGACCGCTCCGGTCGAATCGCGGACGCCCCTCGTGCTCACCGACGAACAGAAGACGGCGCTCGAGCAGCTCGACGGTTGGAGGCGCGAAGCCGCCGGGCCGTCGGGCAAACGCGCGGCGCTTCTCCACGGCATCACGGGCAGCGGCAAGACCGAGGTGTACCTCGAGCTCGCCAAGCGGGTCACGGCCGAGGGCAAGTC
Source organism: Bdellovibrionota bacterium (assembly GCA_035495495.1). Taxonomy (GTDB): domain Bacteria; phylum Bdellovibrionota; class UBA1018; order UBA1018; family JADZFF01; genus JADZFF01. Next base: position 11,916 of record DATJFU010000286.1, on the reverse strand, counting down.
GGTTCTGATCCTGGTTCCTGAGATCGCGCTCACCCCCCAGCTGCACGGCCGTCTCGCGGCGGGGCTCGGTCAGCCCGTGGCCCTCTGGCATTCTGCGCTGGCCGACGGCGTGCGGCGCGATCACTGGGCCGCGGTGCGATCGGGCGAAGTGCGCGTGGTCGTGGGCGCCCGCTCGTCGTTGTTCGCGCCGGTCAAGGATCTCGGCCTCATCATCATCGATGAGGAGCACGACCCGACCTACAAGCAGGACGACCGCTTCAGGTACCATGCGCGGGACCTCGCGGTGGTCCGCGCGGCCCATGCTGGCGCGTTCGTGGTCCTGGGGTCGGCGACCCCGAGCCTCGAGACGCGTGAAAAGGTGCGCGACGGAAAATTTCATCAGGCGACCTTGACCAGACGGGTCGCGGGGGGCGAGCTACCGGCCATCGAGATCGTCAACCTCGGTGAGGAGATCTGGGTCGAGGGTACGCAGGCGCCGCTCGCGGAGCGGACGGTGCAGGCGATCCGCGAGACCTTGGAGAGCGGTCACCAGGTCATGGTGTTTCTGAACCGCCGTGGGTTTGCCGCGTTCCTGGTCTGCGAGGACTGCGGCCACGTCGAGGAGTGTCCGCATTGCTCGGTGTCGCTGACGGTTCACAAGGGCAAACGGCAGCTCAGGTGCCATCAGTGTGGGCACCATGCGCCGATTCTTTCCCAGTGCCCCGCCTGCCAAGGCGACCGCCTCCGGCCCATGGGAGCGGGCACGGAGAGCCTGGAGCAGGAACTGCCGGCCCTCGTACCCAAGATGCAGGCCTTGAGGCTGGACCGGGACAAGATCACCAGCGCCACCCGGCTCGAGAAGGCGCTCGGCGATTTCAGGGCCGGTAAGGCCAATACGCTCTTGGGCACGCAGATGCTCGTCAAGGGCCACGACTTTCCGCAGGTGACGCTGGTCGTGGTGGTGCTCGCGGACGCGCTCTTCAGGATGCCGGATTTCAGGGCCGCGGAGCACGCCCTCCAGGTTCTAACGCAGGTGGCGGGACGGGCGGGGCGGGGTTCGTCTCCCGGGCGAGTGCTCGTTCAGACTTACGATCCTGACCACCCGGTTCTCAAGGTTCTGCAGGGCAAGACCACCGAGGCGGATTTCTTGGACGGCGAGCGCGAGCTGCGGCGAACCCTGGGATACCCGCCGTTTGGCCGCCTGGCGCGCCTCCGGCTTGAAAGTGACTCGGGCGCGGAGGCTCGCCGCCGGGCCGAACAGGTGGCCGAAGAGCTGCTTCGCAAGACCGTGGCCCCGGGGGGACCCGTCGAACTCCTCGGGCCGAGCGAGGCCTTTGTGGAGAAGGTCAAAAACACCTATCGCTGGGACATCCTGCTCAAGTCGTCACAGGTTCAACCGCTGCTGCAGGCAGTGCATGCCGCGCGGGCGTTGGGATTTTCTCAGGGATGGCAGGTCGTTGTGGACATCGATCCGATCGGTGTAGGCTAAGAGAATGGCCAAGGACGAGAAGATCGGCCACCGGATCCGCGAAAACATCCAAGCCAACATCCAGCGGGCCGAAGCCACCCAGCGGCGCGAGTTCTTTAAGCACCGCGTGGACGTGGCCAAAGAGGGCATCAAGCACTACAAGAACCAGGAGTTTCCGCAGGCCGTCACGGCCTTCAAGAAGTACATCCGCATTCTGGAGGAGTGGAAGTCGGCCGCCGAGGGCGGTATCGCCCCCACCTTCTTTGACAAGAGCAAGGACTCGGCCGAGCTCCTGCTGATCGCCGGCTTGTACTGGGACCTGGCTAAGCTCTACGACCGCACACGTTCCCACATGAAATACGAGGAGTTCGTTCACTACCTCGACAAGTACGTGCAGTTCTCCAAGGGCATGCCCTACGAGCCCGTTTGCGCCGAGACCCTGCGCAAGTACGTGGCTAACGGCAAGAGCCTGCATACGGACGAGTTCAAGGCGGCCTATCGCCGCATGGTGGGCGAGGGATCCAAATGCTTCGTGGCGACAGCCCTCGCCGATGTCTGCGATCCCCTGACGCTGCCGAGGCTCAGGCGGTTCAGGGACCACACTTTGGCGGTCTCGGCGCCCGGCCGGGGCGCGATCCGTCTCTACTACACCGTGGGTCCGTGGGCCGCGAGGATCGCGCTCCGGGCGCCAGAACCGGTGCGTAAGCGTGCGGGCTCGGCCCTGGACGCGCTGGCGCTGCGTCTGAACCGGTAGCGCGGAGTCAGTTCAAAAGCGTCGCGATGCGTTCGGGGTGAAACGAGGACTCGCCGTCCGAGAGGATGCCGAACTTGATGGACAGCCACACGACCATTGCCTTGCCCTGGATAAAGGCTGACGGAACAAAGCCCCAGAAGCGGCTGTCGTTGGAGTAGTCGCGGTTGTCGCCCATGACAAAGTAGTTGCCCGAGGGCACCTGGGTGGGGCCGTAGTTCGCGGCGATGAAGTTGGCCCGGTCGAGGAGGACGTAGGGGTCATGTTCGCCGAGCTTCTCCTTGAAGATTTCCAAGGTCGGCCGGTCGTACTGGGTGCCTTTGATGGATTCTAGAACGGTCTTGGCCTCGGCCTCGGTGGCCGGGATCCGCTCCATCGTCTCGCCGTTGATGATGAGCTTTTTTTCACGGACCTCGATCGTGTCCCCGGGCAGGCCGATGACCCGCTTGATGTAGTAGATGGTCTCGTCCGCGCTGCGCGGGTACTTGAAGACGATGATGTCGCCCCGGCGGGGCCCCGGCCGTTCATGAAAGTAAATCGGGCGGTCGGTGAAGAAATCGGAGAAGGGGACCTTGATCCCGTAGGCGAACTTGTTGACGAAGATGTGGTCCCCCACCAGGAGGGTCGGGATCATGGATCCGGAGGGGATCTTGAAGGCCTCGACGACGCTCGAGCGCACCATGAAAACCAGAAGCAGGGCCAGGGCGAGCGACAGGATGTTTTCAGCCGTCCGGTTCATTACCCACCCAACTTACAGGGGTTTTTTGGCCAGGACCAGGGGGTAATTCCGGGTTACACTGGGGCTCACCGATGCGGATCCTGGCCCGGTACATCTCCGGAATCTTTGTCCGAAACTTCATCCTGGCGGTGCTGGGGCTCACCGCCCTATTCACCTTTCAGTCCTTGATCACCGAACTCCTGGATCTGAACTACCCGGCCCGCCAGACCGTCATCTACGAGATGCTCAAGATCCCCGAAACCTTTGTGCAAATGTGCCCCCCGGCCGTGATGATCGCCACGGTTCTGACCCTGGCGGGGCTCAACCGCACCCACGAGCTGATCGCCATGTACTCCATCGGCGTGGGCTTGAGCCAGATCGCCACCGTGGTCTTTGCCCTGGTGTTCATGATCTCGTGCTTCAATCTCGTCCTCCAGGACCGCATCCTGCCGCCCGTCTATCGCAAGCGCATGGGCTACTACTGGACGGTCATGAAGGGCCAGCCGGACTTCTTTCTCGACGTGAAGCAGAACAAGATCTGGTACCGCTCCAACAACCTCATCTATAGCTTGCGCACCTTTGACTCCCGGTCCCGGTCCATTCAGGGCATGACGGTCTACGAGTTCGACAAGGGATTCAGGCTGGTCCACGTGATCGAGGCCGATCAGGCGCGCTACATTCCAGGCGGAGGGTGGAAGCTCGAGGACGGCATCACCACCAAGCTGCCCCCGGGGGACGAGTTTCCGGTCACCGAGAAATTCGGCGAGCGGGACCTCAAAATCGCTCAAACACCCGACGATTTTCTGGAGATCGGCAAGCGCGTCAGTGGCTTGAGGCTCAAGGAGCTGAGCCGGTACATCGACATGCTGAGGCAGACGGGGATCGACACCAAGGGCTCCGAGGTGACGTTTCATTCTCGCATCAGTTTGAGCTTTATTCCGCTGGTTATGGCGTTCTTGGCCATTCCGTTTTCGGTGCGCTCACGGCGCGAGGGCGGGACCGGAAGGGACCTCGCACTGTGCCTCGCGATCACCTTTTTCTATTGGATTTTTTATTCCATCGGGCTATCCCTGGGCACCAAGGGGGCACTGCCGCCGTGGCTCGCCGCATGGCTTCCGAGCTTGATCTTCATGGGTGCGGCGGCGGTGCTCATCTCTCGGAAAACCGCGTGAGATGGCTAAGCTTAAAATCTACACGTTTCCAGATGCGGTCCTCGCCCAGAAAGCGAGTCCAATCGACCGCGTCGAAAAACCCTTACACCGTCTCGCAGACGACATGCTCGAGACCATGTACGACGCCCCAGGCATCGGCCTTGCGGCAAATCAGGTGGGAATCCTCCAGCGGATGCTCGTCCTGGACACCGAATATGAAGTCGACGAGAGCGATCTCGACGAGACCGAATCCTCTTCAGGCCTGATCCGCAATCGTAAGCCGATCATCATCATCAATCCCATGATCGAGCTCGCGGAGGGCAAGTTCACCATGGAAGAGGGCTGCCTCTCCGTGCCCGAGTACACGGCCGAAGTTCAACGCCACGAGAAGATCAAAATCCGTTACCAGGACGTCGACGGTCTCGAGAAGACGCTCATGGCGGAGGGACTGCAGGCCGTCTGCATCCAGCACGAGATCGATCACCTTGAAGGCCGCCTGTTCATCGAACGCCTCGGTCCCATGAAAAAAGAGATGGCCAAGAAAAAGCTCATCCGTGAACGCGCGGCCCGCGAGGCGGAGGGACTCCTCCCCAAAAAGCCCAAAAAGGGACTCTAGAGAACGTGCTCAAGACCGTCTTCATGGGCACGCCCGACTTCGCGCTACCGGCCCTGGAGGCGCTCCACGGGTTCACCGAGATCGCCGCGGTCTACACGCAGCCCGACCGGCCCGCCGGCCGGGGCCACGCTCTCAAGGCGCCCGTGGTCAAGATCCGTGCGCTGGAGCTCGGGCTCGAGGTCCGGCAGCCCGAGCGGCTGAGTCTCCCGGGGGAATTTGAAAAACTCCAGGCGCTCAGGCCCGATCTCATTCTGGTCGTGGCCTACGGACAGCTGCTCAAGCAAAACGTGCTCTCGGTTCCGCGCCTGGGATGCGTGAACATCCACTCCTCGCTGCTGCCGCGGTGGAGGGGTGCCGCCCCCATCCACTGGGCCATTCTGGCGGGCGACGCCGAGACGGGCGTCACCACCCAGCGCATGGTGCTCGAGCTCGACGCCGGCGACGTGCTCATGCAGGCCAAGACGCCGGTGGGGGCCGACGAGACGGTGTCCGAGCTCCACGACCGCCTGGCGAATCTAGGGGCTGGACTGGTCAAGCCCACGGTCGAGGGTCTGGAGAAGGGGCTTCTCAAGGGGACGCCCCAGGATTCCACCGCCGTGACCTACGCCAAGAAACTCACCAAGGAGATGGAGGCCGTCGACGGCCGCCTGGACGTGGATGAGACCTACCGCAGAATCCGGGCCCTCAACCCCTGGCCGGGGACCAGCGTGCGTCCCCAAGGGCAGGGGCGGTTGAGGGTGCGGGGCGCCCGCCGTTCGACCGCCTTGGTCCCGGGAAAAAGCGGGGTGCCGGGCCCCGGATCTCTCTTCGTGCGAGACGGGGGCCTGCACCTGGCCTGCGTGGGGGGATGCCTGCGCATTCTCGAGGTGCAGCCCGAGGGAAAGCGGCCCCAGGCGCCCCTCGAGTACTGCAATGGGCTCAAGGGGCAGGGCGTCGAACTGCCCCTGGCGCTCGAGCCCGCGCCGTGGGAAAGCTGAAGAATATGGCCAAAGCACGAAAAGCCCTACTCGCGCCGAGCATCCTCTCCGCGGATTTTGCGCGTTTGGGAGAAGAAGTGCGGGCGGTGGAACAAGCCGGCGCCGACTGGATCCACGTCGACGTGATGGACGGGCATTTTGTTCCCAATCTGACGATCGGCCCCCTGGTCGTCGAGGCGCTGAAGCCCATCACCCAGCTCCCGCTCGACTGCCATCTCATGGTGTCGCGCCCGCAAGAATGGATCGAGCCCTTCGCCAAGGCGGGCGCCGGTATGATCACCGTGCACGCCGAGGTGGCGCCCCACCTCGATCGGCTGGTGCAGCACATCCGCTCTCTCGGCTGCAAGGCGGGCGTGTCGATCAATCCCGCGACGCCGCTCAGCGCCCTCGACGAGATCCTGCCGTCGTTGGATCTCGTGCTCGTGATGAGCGTCAACCCCGGTTTTGGCGGACAGAAGTTCATCGAGTCGTCGCGCGACAAGATCAAGAAGCTGGCCGCCAAGCGCGAGGCCCTCGGCGCCGGGTTCGTGATCGAAATCGACGGCGGCGTCGGAGCCTCGAACATCGGGGAGCTCTACAAGCTGGGTTGCGACGCCTTCGTCGCCGGGTCATCGGTTTTCTCCGGCAAGGATCGCGCGGCCAACATCCAAGGCCTGCGCAAAGCCTTGGCCTCGGCGGGAGCTCCCTGACATGGCCTCTGGCGCCCTCAGGATCGGAGCCAAGCCCCTCTCGCTCGAGGACGTGCGGGACGTCGCGCTTTACGGACGCAAGGTCGAGATCGCGCCCGCGGCCAAAGGACGTATCCTGAAGTCCCGCCGGTTTCTCGACCGCGAAGTCGAGGCCGGCAAGACGATCTACGGCGTGAACACGGGGTTTGGGATGCTTTCGAGCGTCCGCATCCCGGACAAGGACATCGCCGCGCTTCAGGTGAATCTTCTCCGGTCTCACGCGACTGGCGTGGGCCATTTCATGCCGGATCCGGTCGTGCGCGGCATGCTCCTGCTCCGGGCGCACGCGCTCGCACAGGGGTTTTCGGGCGTGCGGCTCGAGCTCGTGCAGCGGATCGTGGACCTCTGTAACCGCGGCGTGCATCCCTTGATCCCCCAGCAGGGATCCGTGGGCGCGAGCGGGGACCTCGCGCCGCTCGCCCACCTCGCGCTCGTCCTCATCGGCGAGGGCGTGGCCCGGGTCGGCGAAAAGGTCCTGTCAGGCGAGCAGGCCCTGCGCGTGGCCGGTCTCCGGCCCATCAAGCTCGCGGCCAAAGAGGGCCTGGCGCTCATCAATGGCACCCAGTTTATGACGGCCATCGGCGTGCTCACGCTGCTCGAGGCCGAACACCTCGCTGACGTGGCTGACATGGCGGGCGCCATGACGGTCGAAGCCATGCGCGGCACCACCGAGGCGTTTGATCCCCTCATCCAGAACGTGCGTCCCCACCCGGGACAGGTTTACGTGGCCAAGCGTCTGCGCAAGATCATGGGCTCGGATGCCTCGGCGGCCAAGAGTCAGATCGCCAAGTCCCACGAGGGCTGCGGCAAGGTTCAGGACCCCTACAGCCTGCGTTGCATGCCCCAGGTTCACGGCGCCTGCCGCGACACGCTGGCCTTTGTCCGCGGCGTGCTCGAGCGGGAGTGCAATGCCGTGACCGATAACCCGCTCGTGTTCGCCGCGCAGAAGCGGGTCATCAGCGGCGGCAACTTCCACGGCGAGATCGTCGCCATCGCCATGGACGCGCTGTCCATCGCGGCGGCCGAGTTCGCCAGCATCTCCGAGCAACGCATCGAAAAGCTCGTCAACCCGGCGCTTTCGGAGCTACCCGCGTTCTTGGCCCCCAAGGGTGGACTCAACAGCGGTTTCATGATCGTGCAGGTGGCGGCGGCGAGCATCGTTTCGGAGAACAAGACCCTTTGCCATCCGGCGTCCGTGGATTCGATCCCGACCTCAGCCGACAAAGAGGATCACGTGTCGATGGGCGCTTGGGCCGCCCGCAAGGCCGGCCGCGTGGTCGTCAACACCCGCCGCGTGCTGGCGATGGAGCTTTTGGCCGCCGCTCAGGGCGTGGATCTCCTGCGCCCGCTGAAGTCGACGCCCGCGATCGAGCGCGTGCACCGCATGATCCGCCGCAAGGCGCCGTTCGCGGCGCAGGATCGGCCGTTTCACAAGGACATCGAGGCCATCGAGCGGATGCTCGCGGGTTACGAGCTGAGCCGGGTGGTCTAAGGCGACGGGCTCGGCTCGTCCGCCAGGTCGTCGAGACTCCAGAGATCGGTCTTCATCCAGTGCTGGGTGATCAACAGCAGGAGATGGGTGTTCACCACGAGGCCGTCGGCCCAAAGGATCGTGGGCGCGAGTTTGCCAACGGCCAAGGCGCTTAATTCATCTTCAAGAACCGAGTCTAGCCCGTATTCCATGCGGATCAGGTTGGCAAAGTCGTCGAGAGATCCGGGATTCCACTCGTTTCGCCTGCTGACCACCGTCTCCATGAGGTCCCAGAGCAGGATCTTGGCGTGGTCGGGATCCCTCTCGATCGCGCCAAACCAGGAGCGCCATGCGTCCCTGAGCTTGTTGATGCTCTCGGAGTGTTCGACCAGCTCCCGCAGCGAATCGTTGAAGGGCTCGTCCGTCTCCTGGTCCCATGACTCATGAAAGCCAGCGCCGAGGCGAATCATGATCCGGGGAGGCTTGCGGAGGACAAACTCCGCCCAGTTCAGAGTTGCGCGGTCCCTCTTGTTGAGATCAAAAATCGGTTGGGTGATGCCACCCACCAGGGGATCCAGCCAATCTAGCGGAGAGCCCTCGAGCCAACCCTGGAGCGGACCCAGATCCACCGGTGCTAGGCTCGCGAGTGCATCCGGCCGCTGTTTGCCGAAGGTCTCGATAGCTGAAGCCTGGAGCTGAGCTAATGCGCCGCCGAGGCGGTCATAGACGAGTTCGGTGAGATGCTGGTCGAGGGCATCGTGGGTGTCGTAGATCACGCTCGCGACGAAGTGATAGAAGTCCGAGTAATCGGTGTCGGGGCCGAAGACGATCTGGTGCTGGCCCACGTGAATGATGGGGCGCCCGTAGAGATGTCCAACAAGCCCCATGACTCTGCTGTATGAAGCGCGCCCGCGGATCAGCATGGTCATGCCTTCGTTGCGAAGTCTCTTGAGCTGTCCAAAGATGACACCCCAATGGCTGGAATAGGGATCCTGCTGCGAGATGTTGGCCTCCCAAAAAGACATGCCGGCGAGGAGCTTGATCCGCGACATGGCGGAGAGCGCATTCACGTAGGCCGAGAGAAAGTTCACGTCACTCGACGCTGAGTCGACGTTGGGGAAGGCCGCATCGAGAAGACTCAGCGCACGACTGAGGTGGGGATCGCCGAACACGGGAACGTTCTTGATGAGCCGCAGGGTGAGGCAACCCTGGTGATCATACTTCTTCGGATCTTGGATCCTCTCGACCGTGCATTTCTGGTTGAGAAAGAGAGAGTCGAAAGAAAAGTTCGGCGAGGCCCGATCCATATGCCCTTCGACCGTCTGGGGGCCGAGGGCCTTTTCGATGAAATCAAAGACCCCAAGACCCGCGAGCCCCAATTCGGTCTCGGCGAGAAGAAGAGTGACCGACGGATCGCCGGGATATTTCTGGAGGAGCCGCTCCAGGTCTCGCCGGGCACCCTCATAGTTTCGGCGGTCGACCTGAGCCCGGGCTTGGTCCAGCCCCTGACGGAGTTCCGCATTGCCGGCGCAGCCGGCCATCCCTCCGAGCATGACGGTGAGAACAAACCCAATGAACCAGGACCTCATAACAACCGAGGCCCAATCTAAAGGACATGATGCCTAGAGTCAATTTAATTGACTAATTTAATCAACAATAGTAAAACGGGCGACGGTGATGGCGAGGACCGTTCGTATTTCTGCGGCCTTTTGCATCGTGGGGCTATTTAGTTCCACGATTTCAATGGCTTCTGCCCCATTTCAGGTCACCCTGGGCATGACGGCGGATTTGATCCCCACGGCCTCCGAGCTGGCCCGGGCAGGCTCCGACCTCGCGAGCATCCAAAACGCCCTGGAGCCCAGGTACGGAACGGTCCAAGAGGGTTTTGCCTCCATGGGTGGAATCCTCGCGCTCGGCGGCGCGTGGAGCCTCGAGCCCTTTGCCGAATCGGCGGTGGTCGGGTCTCTCCACAACCCCGTCGTGCCCGAGCTCTCGACGGTGTTCGTGGCCGAAGGCGGACTTCGGCTCTCGGGCCGTTTCTACCCGCTTCCGGATTGGATCCTGGAGCCCGGCCTCGCGGCGGCGCTCGGCACCGCACGCTCGCTCCAGGCGGTCGGGACGGATTTCATCGACCATGTGCCCATCCTATCGGGTGGAACCCGCGTGCTCGCGCCTTCGCTCAAGGTGGCCCGCGACTTCAGGCTCGGGCACGACTGGACGATCGCCTCGTCGGCGTTGGCCCGCTATTCGCTCTGGGGTGCCTCGGTCCCCGGATTCGCTTCGGCATGGCGGTGGAATGTCGCGATCGACGCGGCCAGGCCCGTCGCTCCCCGCACCTCGCTCGCCTTGGAGGCCAGGCTCGGCCCGCAGCCCCTCCCGGTCGCCGTCTTGCCGCTCGCCTGGGATGCCATGCACCCCTCCCTCAACTCCGCCCGCTTCGGCGCCTACGTTGGCGGGGGCGCCAAGGTGGAATACGCCTGGGCCTCGCCCGGTACAGGCCTCCTGGCGCGGGCGGGACTCTACGGCGGCTACGTTGGCGGTGAGATTCGCGCTTCGTGGAAGCGTTTTTCTTTGGATGCATCGACCTGGGGCCTCGAAGAGGCCGCGGCGTTCCAGGGCCTCGAGGGCAGGATCTATTCCCTGACCGCCGACTTCAGGCTCTAGCCCCCTCCCAGGCTCTGGGGTATTACCCAAGATCATGAGCCGTACGATCCGGGCGTCGCGGGGAACCAAGCTTCAATGCAAAGGCTGGCAACAAGAGGCCGCCCTCCGCATGCTCATGAACAACCTGGACCCTGAGGTGGCCGAGCGCCCCGAGGACTTGGTGGTCTACGGCGGCAGCGGCAAGGCCGCGCGCAACTGGGAATGCTTTGACGCCATCGTCGATACGCTCCAGAAACTCGGCGACGATCAGACCCTGCTCATCCAGAGCGGCAAGCCCGTGGCCGTGATGCCGACGCATCCGTTGGCGCCGCGGGTGCTCTTGGCCAACAGCAACCTCGTGCCCAAGTGGGCCGACTGGGACACCTTTCGCGATCTCGAAGACCGCGGTCTCATCATGTACGGGCAGATGACCGCGGGGTCCTGGATCTACATCGGGACCCAGGGCATCGTTCAGGGCACCTACGAGACCTTTGCCGAGGCCGGCCGCCGCCACTTTGGCGGTGATCTGGGCGGCAAGGTGGTGCTCACCGCCGGATTGGGTGGAATGGGCGGCGCGCAGCCGCTAGCCGCTTCGTTCGCCGGCGCCGTGTCGCTCAACGTGGAGGTCGACCCCCTCCGGATTCGACGCCGTCTCGAGACCCGCTACCTCGACGAGGTCGCCGACAACCTCGATGACGCCTTGAAGCGGGTCGAGGCCGCGAAGAAGGCAAAGGCCGGCCGCTCGATCGGGCTCGTGGGTAACGCGGTCACGGTCCACCAGGAGCTTCTCAGGCGCGGGTTCTTGCCCGAGCTCATGACCGACCAGACCAGCGCCCATGATCCGCTCACGGGTTACGTTCCACACACCCTGAGCCTCGAGGCCGCCGAGGCCCTGCGCAAGAAAGATCCCAAGGAGTACGTCCGCCGTTCGATGGAGAGCATGGCCAGACACGTCGAGGCCATGCTGGAGTTCAAGAAGCGCGGCACGCACGTCTTTGACTACGGCAACAACATCCGCGCCCAGGCCCTCGCGCAGGGCGTGAAAAACGCCTTCGATTTTCCGGGTTTCGTGCCCGCCTATATCCGCCCCCAGTTCTGCGAGGGCCGCGGCCCGTTTCGGTGGGTGCCCCTCTCGGGCGATCCCAAGGACCTGCAGGTCACCGACGACGCCATGTTGCAGCTCTTTTCCCAGGACGCCGGCCTCCACCGCTGGATCAAGATGGCCCGTGAGCGCATCGCGTTTCAGGGGCTCCCGGCGCGGATCTGCTGGCTCGGTTACGGCCAGCGCGAAAAAGCGGGCCTCATGTTCAACGAGCTGGTGCGCTCCGGCAAGGTGAGCGCTCCCATCGTCATCGGCCGCGATCACCTGGACTGCGGCTCGGTCGCCTCGCCCAACCGGGAGACCGAGGGGATG
>DATJFU010000285.1:0-4115 GCA_035495495.1 Bdellovibrionota bacterium | reverse complement strand
ATCAAAGGAGCGGCCATGAGAATCGAAGCCAGGAGGCGAAACCGGGGATAGCCGGTCCAATCGATGGAGATCCGGTCCGTGTAGAAGAAGACCTCCTGAAACAGACCCGCTGCCATGAGTGCGATCGTGGCCCGCCGGTACTTGGGAGATTTCCAGGCGGTATAGACCCCACACGCGAGGATGCCGGCAAAGACGAAGATACCCGCGGGGCCAAACTGGAGCAGCATGAAGCCCGCGAAGGTCTTGACCCGTGGAAGATTAAAAATGTCCTTCGCGGCGGCCAGGCCCGCGGTCCGCCAGATCCCCGCGAACTTGCGGGCGATGAAGTACATGACGAACGGAAACACGGCGGTCAGGCCGGCAAACCAGGTCCGCAGCCGTTCTGCCCTCGGCCCCCGCCAGGGATAGGCCGCGAGAAAAACAAACGGAAAGATGAGAATCGCCTGCTCTTTGGTCACCGCGGCCAGGCCGACGAGCAGAAACGTCTTCCACGACTCACGCGACCCCAGCACCAGGAGACGCTCGGCGGCCGTCAGGATCAGCACGGCCGCCCAGGGCTCGAGGTAAGAGGTGGTGAAGTAGTAAACAAAGTCCTTCTGAAAGAAGAAGAAGAACGCAAACGGGAGAACCGACAGGTCGGGCTTTTTTCCCACGAACCGGGGGCGAAGAAAGAAGAGCCAGGCCAGGATGCTGAGGGCGTGCGACAGGCGGAGCGCGTTCAAGGGCGCGTCCCAGTGAGCGACCCGCGCGATGAAATAGATCGGCAGCGCAAAGAAGTACGAGTTGCCCGGGTACCGGATGGCAAAGCGCAGTTCCGCCCCTGTGCTGTGGGTGCGCGCCCAGGCCATGAAAATGAAGAGCACCGCGAGCGTGGCCCCCGGGAGCCAGCGGGACTTGCGCGCCCTCCAGAGCACCAGGGCCCCGCCCAGGGCCATCCACCAGTACCGGCCCCAGAAGTCGTACGCGTTGTGCATGCGGATCAGGTGGTAGTCGTGGTCCCCGACGAACGGAAACTCCTGGTTCCAGGTCATGATCAGGAGGCAGATCACGGGGGCGGCCACCAGAAACCCGATCCCCAGGGACGCGGGATCCAAGCGCGGCCTGCGGACGCTCGGAGAGGACTCCTTCGCCAGATGGGGTCTGACCGCCCAAAGCCCGGCCACGGCCAGGACCACCAGAACCGGCGGCAGGGCCCCGCTCCTGGAGATGCACGCAAAGAGCGAACTCGTCGTGAGAGCCGCGAATAGGTAGAGAAAGAGCCAGGATCTCATTTTCTCAAGAAAGGACGGGCAAACGCACTCTGCGACCAGCGCGCAGTTCTCGCCAAAGACACTTCAAGAACTGCACACCGGTCGGAAACGACGGCGCCTTGGTCTCGCCACCGATCCTGGCGCCCTCGTGGGTCGGAAACTCCATGATCTTTTTGCCCGTCTTCAAGGAGCGGATCGTCGTTTGGTACTCGACCGTGTACCCCATCGCGTCGACGCCCAGCTCGGCCAGGAGTCCACGGCGCATGCCGCGGAATCCGTTGATCGAGTCGGTGACGTACGGCCCCGTCCTGCGGAAGGCGACGTTTGCGACCAGGTTGAAGATGTTGTTGACCCACTTGCGGGCGCGAATCCACTGACCGTCTTCTTCGTTGTGGGCGCCCCTCATCATGCGGCTCGCGATGACCAGATCATGCCCCGCCTCGAAGAACTCCCTGAAACGGGCGATATCCTTCCAGTCCTCATTGCCGTCCGAGCTGAAGAAGACCAGGTAGTCCGCGTCCGAGCCCTGCGAGGCGAACCTCATGGCCTCGCCCCTGCCCCGCGACGTCTGCCGCAGCACCCGCACCCCGTGCTTGGCGTACTGCTCGAGGGTTCCGTCGGTGGATCCGCCGTCCACGGCAAAGATGTCGTCGACCTTCAGTGCCGACTTGTCCTTGAGGTACGGCAGCAGTTCTGTCACCCCTTCGATCTCATTGAAACTCAAGATGACGAGCGCGATTTTCATAGGGTCCCCAGATACCATTCGACGGTCTTCTTCAGGCCCGCCTTGAGATTCCACCTCGCCCGATACCCGATTTCCTTTTCGGCAAGGGTGGTGTCGCAGCGGCGGCGAGGCTGGCCCTCGGGCTTGGTGGTGTCGAATACGGCCTCAAAGCCGTCGCCCCCGAGCTCACGGTGGATTTCTTGGAGCGTCCCCACGAGCTCGGCGATCGTGGTCTCTTCGTCGCTTCCGATATTGAGGGCCGTCGCCTTGGGGTATTTTTCGGCCACCTCGAGGAGCCCGCGGGCGAAGTCCTCGACGTACAAGAAGCTCCGGGACTGCCTGCCCGAGCCCCAAACCCGGAGCGGACGCTCGTGATCCCTCCAGATCCGCCGGATCAGGGCCGGGATGACGTGGGATCTCTCCGGGTCGAAGCAGTCGCGTGGACCGTAGCAGTTGTAGGGGCGGGCGATGGCGACACTCATGCCGAACTCCTTGGCGTAGGATTCGCCCAGGAACTCCTCCATGCGCTTGGCCCAGCCGTAGCCCTCGTTGGTCGGCTCCGGACGGTCCTTGAAGCCCTCCGACTCGGGAGTGGGAATCAGGCAGTGCCGTGGGTAGACGCAGGCCGAGCTCGTCACCATCACCCGCTCGAGCCCCTCGAGCCGAGCGCCTTCCATGCTGTTCATGAAGATCTGGAGGTTGTCCCTGAAGATGGAGGCCGGGTGCTTGATGTTGTACTCAATGCCGCCCACCACCGCCGCCAGGTGAAGCAGGATCTGCTGCCCCCGCATGGCCTCGCGGGCCGCGCGCGGGTCGTGAAAATCCCCCTCCAACACCTCGATCCGCGAGAGGACCTCGGGTGCGAGAAAGCGCCCGGCGTTTCGTCGGGACCGGGTGGGCACCCGCACCGAGGCGCCCGCATCGAGCAGCATCTCGGTCACGAAGCTGCCGATGAAGCCGGTTCCACCCGTGACGACGACGCGCTTTCCGCGCCAGTAATCAGACAAAGTCTTCAAGCGCCAGGCCCTGCCCCCGGAGATCTTCTTGCACCATCAGGCGCACCAGCTCCTTGAAGCTCGTGCGCGGCTTCCACCCCAGGACCCGCTTGGCCTTGGAGGCGTCGCCCAGGAGCACGTCCACCTCGGTGGGGCGGTAGTAGCGCGGATCGACTTCCACGTACTCCTTCCAGTCCAGACCCACGAGGCCAAAGCACTCGTCCAGGAACTCCCGCACCGAATGGGTCTCGCCGGTCGCCACGACAAAGTCGTCGCCCTTGGGCTGCTGGAGCATGAGCCACATCGCCTCGACGTAATCCTTGGCAAAGCCCCAGTCGCGCTTGGCGTCGAGGTTTCCGAGAAAGATCTTGCTCTCCTTCTTGGCCAGGATCTGCGCGAGCCCGCGGGTGATCTTGCGCGTGACGAACGTCTCGCCTCGGCGCGGGGACTCGTGGTTGAAGAGAATGCCGTTTGAGGCGTGGATGTCGTAGGCCTCGCGGTAATTGACCGCCATCCAGAACCCCATGACCTTGCCGCAGGCGTACGGCGACCGGGGATAGAAGGGCGTCGTCTCCTTCTGCGGCGTCTCTTGGACCAGCCCGTACATCTCCGAGGAACTCGCCTGATAGAACCTGATCTTCTTCGTGTCGCTGAGGTTACGGATCGCCTCGAGGATGCGGAGCGTGGACATGGCCACCGAATCCACCGTGTACAGCGGGATATCGAAGCTCACCCGCACGTGGCTCTGTGAGGCCAGGTGGTAAATCTCGTCCGGGAGGACCTTGTTGATGATCTTCTCGACCGACGAGCTGTCAGTGACGTCGCCGTAGTGCAGAAAGAAGCGGGCGTCCGCCACGTGGGGGTCCTGGTAGATCCCCATCACCCTTCCGGTGTTGAACGACGACGAACGCCGGATGATGCCGTGGACCTCGTAGCCCTTGGCGAGGAGAAACTCGGCGAGGTACGAACCGTCCTGCCCCGTCACCCCCGTGTTCAACGCTTTTTTCACCTGAGACATCATGTTCCACTCCTGAAGAACCGGCCGATGGTTGAGACGATGTGTTCCACCTCACGGCTGGACATGGTGGGGTGCGAACCCCAATACACTCCCCTTTCCATGATGGCGGATGCATTCTTGAGGTCGCC
>DATJFU010000284.1:0-4380 GCA_035495495.1 Bdellovibrionota bacterium | reverse complement strand
ATCTGATCGACCGCGTTCCGCAATTTGGGAAACTTCTGCAGGGCGATTTTGGTCCGCCGGACATGACCAGCATCTGAGTCCCGTCCTCGCATCTTAGGGGAATGGCATCGTGAAGAAACTGATTCCACTCATCCTCATCGTGGCCGCGGGTCTGTGGATCTGGTGGGGCCGTCAGGCCCAGAACCATCCCGCGCCGGAATCGGGTTCGGCCGAGCGGGCGGCGCCCGCGCGTTCGGATACCACGGGCGTGGGGGAGGCGACCCCCCTAGGAGCGCAGCCCGGTGAGCCGCCCCTGGCCGGCGGTCCGCCCATGGACGATGACGACGAACCGCCCACCGAAGAAGCCGACGACGGCACGCCCAACGAGGCCATGCCCAAGTTCACGGGCCGTCTCGAGGCGCCTCCGGTTCAGAATCTGAGGGACGAGGTCGCCAAGGATCCCCACGGCACGCCGCCGTCGCTGCTGAGATACGCAGCCCAGATGGCGGATCGGATGGAGGCCGCGTTTCAGTCTCCTGAGGAGGCCGACCGCCTCTACCCCGAGCTCGAGGACTGCGTAAAGGATCCGGGCGGCACGGTCACCCAGACGGTCAAGCTCACCTGCTACGTCAATGCCCTGCGGCTCTCGCGCCGGTACGGCAAACGCTTTGAGGGCCGGGCCGATGCCCTGGCCCAGGCATCACCCGGGACGGCGAAGATGGCCCACGCCACCGGCCTGGACCAGATGGAGTGATGCCGTGCGGATCTCGACGCCAGCGGTACTCGTCCTCTTGTCGGCGCTCATCGCCGGCTGCGCGCCCAAGGAGGACTCCTACACCGAGCTGACGTCCGAGGAGCAAGATACCGTCCAAGCCATGGGCCTCCACTTTGACGACGCCCTCAAGGGCACGCGCGAGCGCAAGCTCGTGGCCATGGATCTGACGGAGCTCGCCCACTTTGACCTGCGTTTTCCTGCGCAGGGGATGAGCGCCGACAGCTGGTTCGAGGCCATCTTTGGCGGGTCGGATACCGCCAACGTCATGGCCTACCTGCGCGACCGGCTGCACGTCGTCCTTTCGGCCAAGGTCCCCCTCGATCACCGGATGCAGGTCGCGCGTTTGCAAGAGGACGCCGTCCTCATGGCCTCAAACGAGGGCGTCTCGCTCTGGTGGACCAGCGAGATCCTCTGGCGGCGCAAGCATCAGCACCTGGCCCTGGATGTCGGGGGTGGAAATCACCTGCGCGTCCGCTCGACGCGTGACGGAATCGTGCGTCTGGGCAGCGGATACTCGGACGCGATCCAGCCCCTGGACCGCATCGGCACGCTGATCCACGAGGCCAGGCACTCGGACTGCGTCGGTGGATTGTCCATGGATGATTTGAACCAGATCGCGCTCGGCCGGCTGCCCCGCAACCTGCAATGCGGAAACCTGCACTCCATCTGCGCCGCCGGCCACGCCTACGAGGGCATCGCCGCGTGTGACTCGATTCCCTGGGGAGCGTACGCGATCGAGGGCGTGTTTCTGGTTCGCGTCGCGAACGGCTGCGCCAATTGCTCGGAGACCGACCGTCAGTCGGCCTTGATCGACGCGGCCGACCGGTTTTCGAGGATCGACGACGTCGACTCCATGCTCGGCGGGTCCAAGGGCGGTCCGGACATGGTGAGCCGGGGCGTTTACTGAGAACGCGTCAGTTGCGGGGTCTGCGCCCCACGCGCAGCACCTTCCACCCCGGCGCGCCCGTGCTGAGCGGAAACGGAATCTCGGCGTGCCGGCACTCGGCCCATTGAACCCAGGGGCTGCCCTTGAACTCGATCTTGTCCTCGGGCGGGCCCTCGTTGGCCCCCGCCAGCATGCCCTGGATATGGGGTGGGTCGCTGAGCTCGACGAGGATCCGTTGCGAAGCCCCCGAGGTGACGTCGTACTTGAGCCCCGTCCATACGGACGTCCCCGGATTGACCGAGTTGCGATCACCCGGCGCGAAGATGGGGGGGACCGCGAACCAGGTCTCCCCCGCCAAAAACTCGAAGGGAGCACGGTGGATCTTCTTCCATTCGGGAAACTGCTCGCCCGTCTTCTCGAGGTCCCTGAGAGCGCGCGCCAGGGCCTTGCCCACGGGCAGTCGGCGCGGGTCGGCCTTGAGGAGGCGGTAGACCGCCTCGTCCGGGAGCTCCGAAAGCGCGCCCAGCCAGTCCATCCAGCGGCGGTAGATGCCACAGGCGCGGCATTCCGCGGTAGTGGAGTAGTCCCAGGTCCTCAGGAGCTCGAGCGCGTCGGTCGCCCCTTTGGGATTTGAGTCCATGGTCCGCGCCGAGGCGAGCAAGAGGGGCACAAAGAACTCCGCGTCCACGGACCGCGTGTCGCACTGGGCGGCGGCGAGGCTCGCGGCATCGTGCTTGGGCCGCGCCGTGAGGAGTTCCCGGATCCGATGCCCCCTGAAGCCGGGCGAGTATCCACGCCCGCCGTGAAAGCGGGCGTCCGGGGGCCACTGACGCTGGTTGGCGGTGGCGATCCAACCGCGCTTGGGATTGAGGGCGTGGGGCATGTCGGCCGCATCCAAGAGGGCGACCGGCTCTCCGAGCGCCGAGGCCGTGACCTGGGGGACTCCGTATTCGGGCGGATGCTCCCTGCGGGGGATCCGGCCGACGGCGCGGTATCCGATGGACCCGGCCGTATCGGCGAACACAAAGTTCCAGCTCGGGACGCGCGTGCGTGAAAGCGTGACGTCGAGCTCCTGGGCCGTGTGGGCGGTGAGAAGGTCCCAGAGCCCCTGGATGTCGTTTGGCTCGAGGTCAAATCCGGTCCAGCGCAGGACGAGCGCGCGGCCGGGGCCCGCGCCCTCGATGGGCAGGATCGGGAGACTCTCGGGCGTCTTGGGATCGCGGACCCGCTCAAAGCTCTTGAAGAAGAAGGGCCAGCGGATGCCCATGAAGCGAAACCAAACGAGAGGACGGGTCGTTTCGATCCGGTCCTTGAGCTCCTCGCGCGGCACCGACAGCACGTCGGCGACATCCAGGTAGGAGTTGGTCAGTCCCCAGGCCGCGTGGCGGTTGGCTCCGCTCACGACGACGGGCATGCCGGGGACCGCGGCGCCGAACACCTCGAGCTCGCCGGGCACCTTGAGGCGGACCCAATGCCAGAAGGCGGGCCGTTTGAGATCCAGGTGCGGATCGTTGGCGAGCCAGGCGTGCCCCGTGGCCGAGTGCGAAGGGGAGATGTCCCAGTTGTTGCTGCCCGCGCCCAAGGCGGGAAACAGGCCGCTTGCCCAGGCCGCGAGGGAGTCGGGTTCGACCGCCGAGGGCGTCGCAGGGACGGTTGAGTCGCCACCCGCGGTCCGCGCCCCACGAGGGTACTCGCCTGGATCCAGAACCGCGTCGTCCCAGGGCAGTCCGTCGGGCGTGGTGAGGGCGGCGGCGTCCGCTTTGAGCGTTTTCTTCCACGTCTCTTCTTGGAGGTCGTGCGCAAACGTCTTGCGGGTCTGGTCAAAGGATTCGAGCAAAAGAAGGCCGATCGTGTGCTCGGGGAGCCACGGGTCCGGCCGCATACCCTCTCTCAGGAGGGGCGCGTCCCGTCGAGCCAGCGCCTCGGCAAAGCCCTCGTTGACGCCTTCTGAGTACGCCTCGAGCTCGCGCAGCAAGGTAGGTGGAAGTCGAAAGGTGAGGTCCCTGGCCCGGCGATCCAGATCCAGGAGCCGCATCATGAGGTCGGAGCGGAGATCTCCGAATCCCGTGACCTCCGCCCGCCTTCCCTGAAAGATGCGGCGCAGGTAGTCCATCTGAAAGGGCCGCGTCGACCCGTGGATGCGACCCCAGCAGGCAAGTAAGCTTTCTCGATCGGGCGCTTCGATGGCCGGGATGCCCGTGGCGTCGCGGAGAATGCGGCAGTTCCAGGCCTCGGTTGCGCGGACCGAGGCGGCCGATCCCGATAGGACGAGGGAAATGAGGAACGGATTGAGAATCGTCGAGGTCTTCACGGTCAGAGGCTGTAGCTGGCGCCGGCCGAAATCACCACTTGATTGTAGGTGAACGAGGGATCGCTCGAGCCCTGGTCGGTGAAACGGATCTCACCGATCGCCGAGACCTTGGGGTTGATCCGCCGCGTGGCTGACAGATCCAGGCTGGAGGTCGAATCGCTCCGGGTGCCGCCAGAAAAGTGGGAGTAATGGGCCCGCGTGAAGGAGAGGGACTGTCCCAGCGTCCAGTCGTCGTTGATGTACATCTGATTGTCGATGGCGGGGTTGTAGTACTGGTGCGAGAAGTCCGAATGGGTGCCCACGCCGCCGATGGTCACGGAGACGGTGGGGTTCCAGAACATCTTTCCCGCGTCATCGCGGAAGTAGAAGCGGCCGCGGTGATCCTCACCCGAACGCCGCTCCTCGGGGTTCGTGCTTTCTGCCAGGTAG
>DATJFU010000283.1:0-5361 GCA_035495495.1 Bdellovibrionota bacterium | reverse complement strand
TTCGCGGCGATGTTGGCGCGGTACTTGTCGATGCTCAGGCTGTTGTCGACCACCCAAAGGATGTCGACACGGCTCGCGCGCTCGACCGGAAACTCCTCGCGGTTCAGGTCCCCGAGCTTGCCCACGATGGGGCGCAGAAACATCGGCTCGCGGCAGCCGGAGATGGCCGCTGCCAGCGCAAGTGCCGCTGCCGCGGAACGTACGATGCGCGAGTTCATGACGACCCTGCTTTCTGCTGCATCAGGCACTGGCTCTGCGCCCGGGCCTGGAGGTGAAAGAGCTCGTCGGGCCACATGATCCCGTCCACCGGAAACACCATGCGGTTGCCCCGGTCAAACATCGAAGCCGTGCCCTTGGGAGCCGAAGCCTGGCGAGCCGCCGCGCTCTGAGGGAGATCCGCCACAGAGGGGGCTTGGATCCGGCTCATGAGTTCGACCTTCACGAAGTGCATCTTGCGGATGGCCTCTTGCAGCTCGGTGGACATGGCCTTCCACTGGCGGCGGTACTCGATTTCCATCCGGGACTTGGCATACGCGGCGCCGGCCTTGGCCTTCTCGGCGGCCTGGGCCGCGTAAGCGCCGGCGACCTTGGCCAGGCCGGCGGCCTCAGTCGTCAGCTTGCCGGCCGCGATCTCGGCTTGGCGCGAGTAGAAGTCCACGCGCGGAGCCACGGGTGCGGCTTTAGCCGCCAGCGCGGCCTCGATCTCTTTGGCCTTGGGCCCGTAGACGCGGGCAAAGTCCGCGATCACACCCGGGATGCGGTCGTAGTAGCAACGCTCCAGATGCGAGATGGCGAGCAGAACCGGGGCATCGGGCAGAAACTGCTTCTCGAACAGGGGCGACGCCAACGTGGTCAGATCACCCCGGAGGCTCTCGTTCTCACCTTTGCGGAGATGGACCCAGGCGAGCTCCTCGCGCGCTTCGAGAAACTGTGGAACGCCGTTGGGCACCTTGCCGTACAGGGCCTCGGCCGCGTCGTCCAGGCCCGCTTGAAACAGCAAGCGGCCCACGTTCATGTAGTGCTGGGCGAGGGACACGGGATTGCCGGCGCCGCGGAGAGCGGGCTCGATGTACTGCTTGAGGATCCGGGCGGCGCCCGCGAGGTTGGCTGCCTTGACGCGGGCCAGGAGCACGCTCTGGGCCAACGGCAGGATCATGGGGTGGCCGGCGGGCAGGGTCTGCAGGATCGGCATGCCCTGCTCACCCGTGCGCTGGGCAGCGATGGCCCGGAGCGTAAGCCCCACGCCTTCTCCGTCGGTCAGGGCCTTGGCCTTCTCGGCCTGCTCGGGGGTCAGGATCAGGCCAGACTGCGCCAGCTTGGCCGCGAAGTCGCGGTCCACGGCATGGTCGAGCTCGGCGGCCACGCGGGCGGACTTGAAGGCGGGATCGGAGATCGCCGACAGCCACTCGGTAACGAAGGTCGACGGGGCGGGCAGCTTCCACAGCGAGTAGAGCAGCGCCGTGCGGCCGGCCACGGCGAAGGAGGCGGGTAGATTGGGCTTGATGGCATCCCAGCCGCCCACGGCGGCGGCGTACTTGCCGGCCATGACATCGACCACCCAGCCCTTGGCCTGGCGGCTCAGGTTGGGGTCGGTCTGCCACATCGAGTACAGAAGCTTCAGATACGTGTTGTCGAGACGGCTCAGGTCGACCTGCCAGACCGGCTCGGCGTCCGGCTGCGCGGCACGCTGTGCGGCGGTCGGCGCCGGCTTCGGAGCGTCGGCTTGCGCCGCCGGCGTATCGGCGGCCGAACCCCCGTGGGAGTTCAGGAGCGCGTCCGACGCCGCGTCCGCCAGCGCCGCCGTGGGGGCCGCGATGGCGGCGATCCACGCGATCGCAAGCGCGGTGCGGGTGTTCAGAAACCCGTTCATGACTTACCGCCCAGGAGCAGGCCCACGTCCAGGTGGAACTCCAGGTTGTTCTCGACGCTGCTGCTCAGACGGCGGACTTCGTCGTAGATGTAGTCTTTGAAGCCCAGACGGACGGTGCCGTTCTTGCCGATCCAGAAGGCCAGGCCCGCGCCCGCGACCACGGCCTTTTGCTGGCCGGTGGTGAGGCCCACGAGACCGCCGCCCAGCTCGAGGTACTGGTCAAAGTACAGCACCGAGTCCATGGAGAGGCGAAACTTGCCGTAAAACAGGTTGTAGCCCACGGTCGCGTCGGCCAGATAACGGGGGTACACGATGTCCGGATAAATGCTCTCGACCGAGATCAGCTCTTGGGCGGCCTTGGTCAACGAGTTGTTCACGTAGGTGCCAGAAAAGCCCAGGCTCCAACGGTCGGTGAAGTGAAACCGGTAAGAACCGGAGACCTCAAACGAGTTCACGAAGTCCTGACCCACGAGGCTTTTGCCGATGCTGGCCGTGATCTCGTGGCGCAGGCTCAGGCCCGATTCGCGGCTCTGAACCGAGTAGAGCTTCTCGTACGAGGCCGAGGGCGGCAGCTCGCTCGACGGCAGGGTCAGCTTCTGCAGCTGGGCGTCCAGGGGCGCCTCGGCCGGGGCGTCAGCGGCCATGACCGAAACCGAGGTCATCGCCAGAAGAGCCAGAATCGCGATGGAGTGTCTGGGGTACGTCATGGTTCGTTCCTTATTTCTTGGGGACAACCATGAGCGCAAAGCTCTCGGTTGCGACTGCCCCTTGGAATGAGCTGGCCGTCAGGGTGATCTGCCTGAAACCCGCGGTGCCCGCGGTAACGGCCAGAACGCCGTCCTGATACTGCAACCCGTCGCTCGAGTCGGTGCTTTTGAGCACCACGTCCACCGGCTGTTCTGGAAAGTCGGCATCCACGATCCCCACCGACACCGAGAGGGTGTCGCCGGTGCGGATGTAGCGGAACGAACCCACCGGCCATTCGGTGCGGGTCACGGCGGGAGGATTCTTGGCGGTGGATTGAATCTTGACCTTCACGACCTGGGTGGCGCAGACCGCGTCGCCCGCGTTGCCCGGGGCGCAGGCCTGGAAATTAAGTTCAGTCGTCGTGCCGAAGAGTTCCTTGGGCACGCCATTCCACAACACGTCGATGCGGTCCACGGTGCCTTCTTTGGACTCGGTCATGCTGAAGCGGCCCTTCTGCGGCTGGTTCAGGAGGGTGACCGTCGGCGCGCCCTCTCCGTTCGGGTCCTGGGCGACCAACGCAAATGCCACGTCGGCGGCCTGGACGATGTCCGTGGGGCCGGAGACGACGGGGGCCATGCGCTTGTCCGTGACGGCAAGGTTCACGGCCTGGCTCGTGGCCACCTCACCGCGGGGGTTGCTGGCGAACACGGTCACGTTGAAATGACGCTCGTAAGCGCCGGCGGTCGAATTCCACACCTCGTCGGCGTGGTTGATCACGCTGACGGCCTGGGGCGAGGGGGTGTACTTGAGAACAAAGTCGCCGGGAGTCGCGCCCGGCTCGATGGTGGCGCCAAAGGGCAGGCCCTCGGCGCGGACCGAGAACGGGCCCTGCGCGAAGTCGCCATCCGTCACGTGGATCGCCTGGGTCAGCTCACTGCCCTCGACCGCGGTCAGGTCGGTCACGCCGAGGTCGACCTTGAAGTCGCCGCGGGTGTTCTTGACCACCAGAACCGCCTCGCGCTCGTACACGCCCATGGGGGCGAGGTCGCTCTTGAGGGTCAGCTTCACGGTGTAGTGGCGGGCGTCTGACGCCGGCATCTGTGGGTCGTTCGCGGCCGTAGAAGAAGGGGTCCAAACCAGCTTGCCCGTCTCGCCGTCGAACTGCGCGCCCTCGGGGAGCGGGTCAATGGTAACGGTGGCTTTGCCCGGAGCCGGGACCCAGGCCTGAACCGTGTACTCGCCCTTGACGCCTTCTTGAAACTCCATGACCTGGGGAAACGAGAGGCCCCAATCCTCGACGGACTTGCCGTCGGCGCCGTGGCCGTTGGCTTGCGAAGCCCGGAGACCCTCGGGGTTCTTGAGCAGGTTCATGCCGTCGTTGCAGCCGGCGGATGCCAGCGTCACGATCATCAATGCGGGAAATGCGTTCTTCATCATCTTCAGCTCCCCATGGGTCTCAGCAGGAACGGATAGTTCACTTTCACCTTCACCCCGCCCACGGGGTGCGGAAACTGCCAACCCAACATGCTATTGCCGATACACTCACCGACCTTGGCGTCATCCAGGGTGGAGTTACGGACCTTGGTCGTGCTCACGGTGCCGTCGCCGGCGATCTCAAAGTACATGTTCACGGTGCCGGAGAGGCCCGGCGCGTTCTTAAGGGCGCGCTCGTAGCAGGCCCGGACCTGGCTCAGGTACTTGGCGATCGTCGCCTGGATGGCCGACTTGCTGAGGCCGCCCTCGAGGACCATGTCCTCGGAAAGGGGGACGCTCGAGAGCGCCTTGCCTTCGCCGGAACCCACTTGGGAGTTACCGTAGCCGCCTTGGCCACCGCCGGCGCCCTTGGTGCCGACGCCGCCGAGACCCTTGGTGCCCGTGTTGCCCACGGTCACTCGCTTGAGGCCCTCGCCGAGCCCTTCGAGTACTTCGCCGCCGCTGCCTTCTTTACCGCCGGCGCCCGCTCCCGCGGTGGCTTCTTTGAGTTCCTGGTGCACGCCGCCCAGGACCTTCTTCATGTCCTTTTGACCCAGGAGGCTCAAGAAGCCGAGATCCTTTTGGATCGCGCGCTTCACCTGCTGCTTGGTCTCTTGATCTTTGGGGCGGGTCTGGGGCGCGTCCGGAAAGGTGACCTGGGGGATCGCCACGGTCTTTTGGACCTCCGGCTTGATCTCCACGGTCACCTGTTCAACCACCTGGGGTTGCTCGGGTTCGGCCGCGTTTTTGGGAAAGAGAATGAAGAGGAGAAGAATCGAGAGGGCCGCGCTGACGGCGATGGCCAGGTCGCGCTCTTTTTCTTTGGGCTTGGCCTGGAGCAGGATCGGGTCCGCTGCCGCTGCCGCGGTCACACGGTACTCACCGCCCGCTGCCGTAAGGATGAGCCACTCTCCCGCTGACGCGGATTTGACCTCGCAGCCATGGACGGCCTTGAGCGCGCCACCCGCGGCCACGGAGAATCGGCAGGTCCAAGCCACCTCAGGGGTCTTGATGCCCCGACGGCGGCGATTCCAGATGCGCGCGTTGAGCGTGCTCTCGAGGATGAGGCCAAAGACGGGATGGATGCCGTACACGACGGCGTCCTGCCCCGAGGACGGGACACCGAGAACCTTGATGAGAGAACCACTGCTCGAGGATACGGCGATCATTTGGTCTCCTCCCCCGCGTCGTCGGCCAGGCGGTCCGTGAAGTTTTCGCGAATGCGCAGAAGGCCAAAGCGGTTCTTGCCCGAGTTACCGGTCACCACCGCGAGATCCGGCCGCTGGAGCTGGCCGTCGATGATGAGCTGCTCAAAGTTGACCTCTTGCGAG
>DATJFU010000282.1:0-3276 GCA_035495495.1 Bdellovibrionota bacterium | reverse complement strand
CTGGACGGAGCGGCCATGGCCCCGTGCACCTCGCCCGCGTCCTACTCGGGCTTGGCGAACGGAAGCCACACGTTCCGCGTGCAGGCGATCGACACCTTCGGCAGCGTGGATAGCGTCGGCGCCAGCTACCCCTGGACGGTCGATACCGTGGCCCCGACGATCGTGAGCATCACGCCGGCGACCACGAGTACCTCGATCACGATCAGCTGGGTGACCAGCGAACCCACGAGCAGCAAAGTGCAGTGGGGTGTGGGCGTCGACACCAGCCATACGGTGCCCGAGGACTCCAACTTCGTGACCTCGCACTCCGTGAAGCTGACCGGTCTCTCGCCCAACACGCTGTACTCGTTCATCGTGAGCGGTCACGACCGGGCGGGTAACGCCTACACGTCGACCCGGCAGCAGATTCGGACCAACAACTAGGGCGTGGCTGTGGCGTCGGCCTGGGCTTCAGGCCGGCGAAAGAGCTCGTCGATATACTGCTGGCGGTTCTCCGAGTACGATGCCTCGAGCATCCCCAGGCCTTCGCTGGTCATGATCGAGACGGGGATTCCGCGCGAGTCTTCGCGGTTGTCGTGGGGCCGTGAAAGCTCGCAGTGCCCGAGTTCATGAAACACCAAGAGTTCTTGCGCGATCGCATCTCCCTCGGTGTCGGCCCAGGCGCGGGGATCGATCCACACGTGGTTTCTGGGCATGTCCGGGTTGCAGAAGCCCCGGTACCCGTCGAGGGTCTTGAATTCCACGTTGCTCGATACGGACGAGTGGGCCTCTTGCTCGAACTTGGAGACGTAGGTCGCGAGCTTGGGATCCACCTTGCGCGGGCCGCAGCCCGTGGCGAGACCGAGCGCCGCCAGGGCAAGGACGAGGGCCGCAGGGGTTGAAAAGGACGCACGGGTCACACCTGGGGCAATCCACGCGCCATGCCACGATAAATACATGGATTAACTGGGGTTATTTCGCCTTCGCCGTAGAAGTTTTGTACATTCCCTGCCAGGCTAGCCAGAGCAGGACGAGGAGCATGAGGCCCGTGACGGCGGTCGAGACGCGGGATCCGGGGTGGGCCGGCATGCGCCAGACCTCGAGCAAGGTCACGAACCTGAATGGCGCCAAGAAGAACAGGACCAGCGTGGGGTCGCGCCTGAGGCCCAGCACGTAGGCCGCGGCCGAGCCCGCGCAGATGCCGACGGCCGCGATCAAGGCCTCGGTCACGGTATCAAAACGGGAGACCCCCACCGAGAAGACGGTCCAGGCCACGAGCGCGGCGATGTTCCAGGCGCCAGGGTTGTCACGTGTCGACGTCCACTGGGTCAGGTTCCGCAGCGCGAGGGCTAGGACCCCGCCGATGAGCAGAAAGAGAACGAGCTCGCGTGGAGCCGACAGCGCGGCAAACCGCGAAGTGGCCGACTCGATGCCGTTCAGCATGTCGAGGGCGGCCTCGCTCTTGGCGCGGGCCAAATGGTTGAACGCGGCCATGACGAGGCCGCAGGCCGCGACGGCCCATGCCGCCGGACGGACGGCGGATCGGGCTCCCAGCTCGGAGCGGATCCAGATCCTCGTCATCACCAGGGCAAAGATCAGCGCGAGGGCGGCGCCCGCGAGGACGTTGGACAGGAGCGCTCGCGAAAGATGGTGGTTGAACGGCGCATCCGTCGAGAACTCGGCCGCCACCGCCGGCAGGCGGTTGTAGAGATGCACCATCGCGACGGCAAACACGCCGGAGACCACTGTCCAGAAGGTCACGCGGTCCAGGCCCTTGCGGGTCCGGTCGAGCAACGCAGGTGCCACGAGCAGCACAAAGAGCACAAAGAGACCGCCCGAACACGCCATCGAGAGAAGATCCATGGGCATGCGGCGGGCGCGCTCGGCGCGTTCCCACTGCTCGGGTACGTGCACGTAAGGATGCACCTCGGTGACCTGATCTCCTGAGATTCCCACGCGGACCCGCGCCTGCGCGGTCTTGAGGTTCGCCGTCGGCACCTTGTACTCCACGCGCCAATCGGTGCGGGCGGGCCGGTTCTCAGAAGACGTCACGACCTCCTGGAGCTCGGCCTGGGGCAGGCCCATGCGATCCATCGCGGCCTTGAGCGCCAGCTTGCGGGCCTCGGCCTGGGTGAGGGTCTTGCCGGGGGCGCGCTCGGGCAGGATGTGCCGGATCCGCGTGCGGGCGCCGTCGGCGGTCATCACGACCTGATACTCCTCGCCGCGGTCGACGACCTCGGCATTCCACCGCAAGAAGCGCACGGCCCAGGTCGGCGGGGTGAGAAAGCGGTCCTTCATGAGCGACCGCACGGAGGCCTCGCTCTCGTTTCTCCTGACGAGTGGAATCCGGTCCGCGTCGCGCTGGGCAAGCGTGGCTTCGGGGGTCCATTCGGGTCCGAGGTGGATCTGGCTCGCCTCGAGGGCGGCGCGGGCGGTCTGGATGGCCTGTGCCCGGTTGAGGTTGAGCGGCGGGATATCGCTCCTCAAAGGCTTCAGAAACAGTGCCACCAGCGTGAGCATGAGGGCCGCCGCAAAGAGAACGATGGGGGTGGTCAAGCCTTTGAGCCGGTCGGCCGCCTTCGGGGGGCGCGCCGAGCGTCCGGCCGTGGCCGGCGCTTTCCACGAAGCGTTCGTGAGCGAGGCGGGGAGGGCGAGCCATTTGCCCGCGCGCGCGCGGCCGCGCACGATGGCGAGGAGCGGAACGATGCCGGCCAAGATCACGGGAACCCGGTGCAGCCAGATCCCCGGAGTGTGCGCGACGAAAATCGGCGACGACATGAGGGTCAGGTCATAGGTGAAGTGGCAGATCACCGAGGTAAAGAGGCCCCAGCGCAGGTAGAGCGCGGCAAAGATCACGGACGGCAGGATGAGCTCGACGAGCCGTGAGTAGGACGGCACGCCCGGGTAGGTCGCGTGCCCGGCGGCGAACACGAAGATCTGGATTACGAGCGCGATGCCGATAAACGTCCGGCGCCTGCCCACGCGGTCGCCCAGGATTCCGGCCCAGGCCAGGGGGATCGCGCGGAACACCGACTCCTCGACGGATCCCGCGAAGAGAGCCTGCGACACCGGACCCAGCCACGGGAGCGGCGTCGAGAGGAGGTCGGGATCGAAGAGCGACTCCGACGGTACCCACCAGCCCCAGCGCCCGAGCGCGATCGAGTAGAAACCCACGACAAAGAGCAGGTCAAATCCAAGGAGGATGTAACCCACCAAGGTGCCCTGAAGGACGCGCCCCGTGGATGCGGCCTGGGGGGACCAGATTCTCCACAGCAGCGGATGCGACTTGAACGCCTG
>DATJFU010000281.1:0-6762 GCA_035495495.1 Bdellovibrionota bacterium | reverse complement strand
CTCCCGGTACGGGGCCGAGACCCGTTCATCGAGGTACTCGCGCGGAATCCAGTCAAAGAGAGTCGAATGCCCGTCGGCAGCCGAAACCACCCAGTCTGCGAGTACGACTCCTCCATCGCTCAGGTGAAGGCCCTTGGCGGTCCCGTCTTCGACTAAAATGCGGTCGACCTTGCAGCCGTAGTGGATCTTGCCTCCGAGATCCAAAAACCGGCGCTCGATGGCCCGGATGACCGCCTGGGAGCCACCGACCGGGTACTGGGCGTCCTTACGGTCCATCCACGCCAGGGAGAACACCAGCGCCACCGCCGACATGTGGGCTTGTCCGCCCTCGCCAAAGAACGCTCTGAGAAGTGGATTGCGGAAACGGTGCCCGAATTCCTCGGCGCTCATGCGTGACCAGTAATGCATCTCCGACAGGTGTGGAACCGCCTTCAGCAACTGCATCCCGTATTTCAGGGGGCCCGAACTCGGCAGCGGCATTTCGAGGTCCCTGAGTCGCCGGATTCCCTTGGCGAGTCTGCGGATCGGCACCGCATCCTCGGGCGCGAGCTCGAGCAGCTCACGCTCGAGCCGGTCGACGTTGCGGGGGACCGTGAGCGTGCGGCCGTCTTCGGTCTCCATTCGGATGAAGTCGTCGAAGTCGACGAACTGCAGCTCGTCGATGTCGAAGACTTCTTTCCAGAGCTCATGAAAAGGGCTTCCGGGCTTGGAGCCCAGAAGCCAGTGAAGGCAGGTCTCGAACGTGTAGTCATGCCGCTTCCAGCTCATGGCGAGCCCCCCGGGACCATGGGCGGCCTCAAAGATCTCGGCGTCCAATCCTGACCGTCGCGCATAGACCCCGGCGCAGAGTCCGGCGATTCCGCTTCCGATAATGGCTACTTTTCGATGGGATGAAGTGCTCATGATTCAGTCCAGTGCAAGCCCCAGGCCGCGAGCGCGGTCCTCACGGAGGCGCCGACCGCGAGTCTGTGGACGAATTGACTCGTGGGTGGGGCGCCCTATCCCACCGACGCTAGGCGAGGAGTCAATCTGCCCTCGCATCGGGACCGGCGTCCATTACGATCGCCCCGGACTCCGCCCACTCCCGGCAAACAAATTTCATCAGTGTTTGAGGGTGCACAGCGTAAAGCGCCTTTGAATCGATGCGCCCGAAAATGTACTCGACGGTAATCAATCCTGGGTCACCCGTCTGAGTCCGGCAGAATCGGCCGGCGAACCGGGTTTTGATCTGGCGATCCATCTTGGCCCGGTCCGCCTCATCGGTGGCCCGCTCCAGCCATGTGAGTCCAAAGAGCCTCATCTGCAGGAGCGTGTACCGGGGCGACGTTGGAAACATCGTCGCTGGGTCAATCACCCCGTCCCTCAGGTTGGTGATCCGGTAATAGACGACGAAATTCCGCGAATCGATCCAATCAAACAGCTGGTAGTTCTGGGCCATGCCTAAGAGCCAGAGTAGCGCGAAAGCCGCTCCCGCTACCTTGTTGAGAAACGAGATGGTCCACAGACCCGTAAGAGACAGGAGACTCAGGTAGACCAAGACGAACTTCTCCTTGAGGCTCCGAATCCCTGGCCATCGGAACGGCTCGGTTCTGAGACGGTGAAAGAGAAAAAGGCATCCTAGAAGCGCGGTATTGGCGATCGGAATCCCGATCGTGGCGATGATCCCCAGGTGAAGGCCGATCGCAGACATCACTCCAATCCAAAACAGAGTTTTTGATTTCTTCTGCAACAACAAGACGGGAAGCAGGCACTCCACAGCAATGGAGAGATAGTTGCCCGCGACCGTAAACGGATAATGGGCCGTCGTCCAATACTCCGGAAAGTTCGCGATCCTCAACCTCAGGATGGTGAAGAGAGCGTCCCCGTTTCGCCACATTGGGCTGCCGAGCTTGGTGAACCCAGAAATAAAGTAGATCAGTGAGACGTTTCCCAAAAACGCGTAAAACAGAGTCGCCGGATATTTCTTTTCTGGGTTTTTGAACAGGCGATCCACCTCTGGAAATAGAATCCACCAAAGGAGGAGGCCATGGACGAGCACGTCTTCGACGTAGATCACGATGAAGTTCCAGCGATAAGCCGACAGGACAATGAAAAAGAGAAATATGGCGATTTTTCGGACGTGAATTCCAGCAAGGAAAGGGACACAGCTCAGCAGTCCCAAGCCATAAACGATGTAAAAAAACAGATCTGGCGGTGCGCCGTGGAAGAACCCGATACGGGTAAACCAAAACATCCGGAAACTTTGCTGATGATCGATGAGTCCATGACTGCTGCTGAAGTCCGGGATCTCTCCGATAATCTTGATGAAATACGCCCCGAAAATGGCGGTGCAGAGGACGCGGAAGATGTTGATGGATTTTCCGTCGATCACTTGCTGGACCTCACGCAGGTTCCCTGCGAGTTTCCCACGCCCATTATCCCTTGTTCTTGATGCCCTGTTTTTCGAGCGCCGCCCGAATCAGGTCGCGCTTGTCGCCCTGAATCTCGATGACGCCATCACGACCGTCCGTGAGGTAAGTTCCGCCAGACCCGCATTTCTTCTTGAGGGTCGTCGTGAGCTCCTTGAGAAAGAGCTCGTTCTTGGGGAGCTTGTCGATGACCGTCACGGTCTTTCCGCCCCGGCCCTGCTTCTCGATCCTGAGGACCGCGACGAATTTGTAGTCCTTGCCGACCTCCTGGTCGGGTTCGCAGGTGCACTCGGAGAGGACCTCCTTACAGCGCGGGCATCTCTGGTTGAGCGCCGGGTCGGTGGAGTAGACGAGGCGTGTCTTATTGCTCATGGGCAGGTCCTTTCACGGCACCCCGTGAGTCCATCCCATGATCTTATCCCAAGATCTCCCGCAGGTCCGAAACGGGTTCAGTTCCCCGAGTCGCGCGTAGCCGTGACCTGGGGTACCTCGCCATCACCGGTGCCGTGGACGTAGAAACGGATGGGCCGGCAGCAGACTTCGCAGTCCTCGACATAGTCCTGCTCGCCGTAGAGCGACTCGACCACGATCGAGATCGTCTCAAAGCAGTAGGGACATTGGACGGAGACCTCTTCGGTGCCGAAGTTCATCGTCCGGATTCTACCCCGGATAGCAGTTTTGCCGCGGAGTCCAAAGCTTTTGGAATCAGCTGCTCGGTTTGGCGGGTGAGTGCTTTGCGGTCCCGCCTCGTCGACGACTTCTTGCTGAAAATGGTTTCGAGCATCTCAAGGTCGTGGATCTTGCCCAGCAAGTCCTGCAGGTCCGCGAGGCGCCGGCTCTTCTTTCCGAGCACCTCCAACGTATATCGAGTCTTTTTGACCGTGATGCGAAGGTCGTGGAGTTCAGAAGGCTTTCTGGGGGCGGGGCCCCGCCAAGCGATGATCTTGCGCTGGAGTCGGGACACCGCTCCCGATAACCCGAGGGGAGGCCGGGTTTGGACCTGCCGCGCTATCTCGAGGATGTCATCCGCCAACCTCTCGTTGCGGGCCCTTTTGAGCGCGCGCACCGTCCGACGCCCTAGCTTCTCGCGCCTGATCCGAAGCTTGGATCGAGAGAACCCGTAGGCCTTGGCCTGGTTCATGGCAGTATCGACTTCCCGGATCCTGCCGAGGATGTTTCCCAGCTCGCGCAGCAAGGGACGCACTTTCTTGATCGCGATCGGTTTTGAGCCGCCATCCACCAGCGCGAGGGCCGCCCGGGCCCTGCGTGTCGCGATCCGGAGCTGGTGCACCGTTGTACGGGACCTGGCTCGCTCGCGGATCCCCCGATCCAGCAGGCGTTGGATGGTCCGCCCCTGATTTCTGAGCTGGCTCGCCAGGGCTGGATTGGCCATGGCCCAAACCTTAACAAAAAATGGACCATCATCGCCGGACGAACTTCTTTGACCGGCCGCCCTATGGTCCGGCGGTTGCATTTCCGCCGCGGGTAAACCCAAACAAAGGAGTTCACTCATGCCAAAAGGCACTAAGACGAAATCCGTGAGTAAGCAGAGCCGCCAAAGTCGCAGTCTGGGCGCCGGCCTCCGTCGCCGTATCAGCTCGGCCGTATCGGCCGATCGCGCTGGCTGGGGCTCGGTAAGAGCCGCAAGTGGCGCTAAGAAACGTGTGGGGATGACCGCAAAGGCGCGGACCCACGCGAGCTATGTCCGGGCCGGAAAGAAGGCGGCCGCCAGCCGACGATCGGCGAGTTTGTAATTTGGATTGCCCCATGGGTTCCCTCCCCATGGGGCATTTCCGACCGTTGGAGTGGTTGGCCGGGGCGAAAGGTGACATCATGGGGGAATGGAGAGCGCACGGTCCGCCCTACTGACCCGGCATTTTTCTCGCCTGGTCGCCATCGTGGTCTTTGCCGCCCTCTCCGCGGCGGCACTTCACGGATTGCTCTGGCCCGAAACCCGCGAGCGGCTGGCGAACATCTCCGTCACCATCACGTCCTACGAGCAGAACGTCCAGGCCGGTTACCTGCGGCTCTCGGCGATGCAGTACCCGAATCGCACCTTTCTCGTGGAAGGTCTGCGCTCCGTCGATCTCAATGTTTTTACCCTCACCGAAAAGAACGGCTCCAATCTCCAAATCCAGATCGATCCCGAAGAACTCACGGGCGAAGGCAAGGAAGTGCGCGTCCACGGCATGACCGGCGCCAAGAACGTCTACCTTGCGCCCGAGGACATCAGCGATCGGATCAAGAAGAACTGGTACATGAATCTGACCGGGCTGCTGGGCGGCGCGGCCCTCACGCTCTGGCTCCTGCTGTCCTCGATCGGTCTCTTTCGTAAAATCAAGGAGCGCGGACCTTCGGGCGACTACGACGCGCTTCTCGTCTTTCTCATTGGGCGACCGGGTACGATTCTTCTGGCGGTGACGGGGACTGTTCTCCTCGCCCTCGCCGGAAAGCACCTCGAGTGGCAGGCGCTCGGCATCGCCGCGGGGACGGGGGCCGTGCTCTCGCTGGCCGCGCGGCTCTTGGTTCCACGGCTGGCTTGGGTCAGGGACATCCAGTCCGCGATCGCCGCGGAGATGGAGCGGAGAAAGAACCGCACCCAGGCCGAGGTTCCGCGAGAGCTCCAGGCGGTCGAACGTCTGCTCAAGTCCCCCGGTGGCATCGACACCGAAAACGAACAGGGGCGCACGGCCCTCCATGTCGCCGCGCTCGCCGGCAAGATGGAGGCGGTCGAAATTCTCCTGAGGCACGGTGCCTCGATCAACCATGCCGACAAAGAGGGCAAGACCGCCCTCATTCTGGCCTGCGAGAAATGCATGCACCTCGGCGTCGTCACCAAGCTCCTGGAGCGCGGGGCCGACGCGAAGCTGGCCGACCGCTCCGGCAAGACCGCCCTCGACTACGCCAAAGATAAACAGAAAGAAGCGTTTATTCAGGTGCTGAAGGGAGCCAAGGCCCAGGTGCCGCCGCTCCTCAAGGCGGCCGCCACCGGAAACCTCGCCGAGGTGACCCGCTTGATCAAGCTGGGAGCCGACGTCAACACTCGGGGAGGAGAGGGCCAGGACACCGCCCTCACCTTGGCCGCCAAAGGCGACTTTCTGGGATTGGCTCGCGCGCTCCTCGAGGCGGGGGCGGATCAACGGATCGCGGACGGCGCGGGGCAGACGCCGCAGGCGATCGCCCAGGCAAGAAACCGATCAGAGCTCATGATTCTTTTGGCCAACCCGCCCAAGCCCAAGAATAAAGAGGAGAAGAAATAGCGTTCGGGGCCCCTGGGGCGCGATGCCGCCCCGAGGACGGCCTCGGATCCCATCCAGTCCCCAGGACGTAGGCTTCTGGCCTGGCACCGGACCTGCAATTACGTGAACTCGGTTTGGAGCTGGATAAGTCGAAAGACTCAAAAAGCTTCGGAAGGAAGTCTTCAAAAAACTTCCTTTTCGAAAGAGACCAAAGGGGGCGGACCCGTGCTTGCACGAGCCTGCCCCTCTTTTTTTTCCAAATAAAATCAATCACTCATCCCACCCATAGGGTCGATTAATGCGGTCTGTTATCATGGAAACTCCATGGGGTTTTTGCTCGTTCTCCTACTGGGGTTTTCGCCGGACGCATCCGCGGACAATACCGGGCAGACCGAAGCCCTACGGGTCATGCGCTCGGACGAGCAGCAGCTTTGCACCGATCTCTGGGCCTGCCAGGCCGAGGCCCTCCGCCGGGGCGTCGGCGCCCAGGTGGTGAACCTCATCAACGATGCCCGCCAGGCGGTCGCCCGCGCGGATGAGCACCCAAACGACTACAGCGCGCTTCAGGCCGCGGTGCTCGCGCTCGGCAGGGACACCGACAGCTGCACTCTGCAGGTGCAATCCTTTACACGTCCGGAGTGCCGGCGTGACCCCTTTGCCGGCCGGACCGAGCCCCTCACGGTCCACGGATTCATCGGCGAGGATTCAAAGGTCTGCGAGACGCGCGACATGTTTCCGTTTCAGTACCACCTGAGCCGCCGGGGCCGCCGCTACACGGCGGCCATCAAGCTTTGCATGGTCCCGGTGGATCCGCCCAAAGAGTACGCCGACTTCTTTCAGCGCACCCATGTCTCGCAGTCCGACGGGTGGGGCCCCATCACCGCGGGGTGGAAGCGCGAGCTCGAGCGGTTCTGGCGCACGGACTCCGGCATCCACTTCAGGCTCGACGTGAACTTTGTCGTGGCCTCGCGCCGGGCCGAATGCCCGGCGGCCTCCGATCAGATCGTGGATCTCGTCGGCAAGGCGGATCGCTCCAACTACACGACCTGGTACCTCGGTGACCACGGCTTTGACTCGGGCAACGGCTTCTATACCCTTCGGCACGAGATCGGCCA
>DATJFU010000280.1:0-3139 GCA_035495495.1 Bdellovibrionota bacterium | reverse complement strand
TGGTAGGCCTTGTCGAGGTCGTCGTTGATCAGGACCTCGTCAAACTCGTCCTGCCGTTTCATCTCGTCCTCGGCGTTTTGGATCCTCCGCTCGATGACGGCTGGACTGTCGGTTCCGCGGCCCTCGAGGCGGCGCTTCAGCTCGGCCAGCGACGGTGGGGCGATGAAGACGCTGAAGCAGCGGCCCGGGTAGGCCTCGCGGAGACTGGCCGCCCCCTGGACGTCGATATCCAGGAGCACGCTCTTGCCCCGGGCAAAGGAGTCCTCGACCGTGTCGCGCAGGGTTCCGTAACAAAACCCGTGGACGCGCGCCCATTCGGCGAAGCGCCCCTGGGTCACCCGGTGATCGAACTCTTTTTGGGTGATGAAGTAGTAGTGCTCGCCCTGCTTCTCACCGGCCCTCGGCGCGCGGGTCGTGGCCGAAATCGAGAGCTCGAGCGAATCGCTGAACTCCTCGAGAAGGCGCTTACAGAGCGTCGTCTTTCCGGCGCCGCTCGGGGCCGAAAGGATCACGAGCCCGGGGTGAATGCCGCTCATTCCACGTTCAACGACTGCTCGCGGAGCTGCTCGACGAGGAGCTTGGCGTCCACGGCATCGTTGCTCATGCCCAGGTCCTGGGCCTTGTTGGCGAGGGTGTTGACCTCGCGGTTCATCTCTTGAAGCAAGAAATCCAATTTGCGTCCCGCCGGGCTGCCCGTCTGCAGAACCTGGCGGGCCTGGGTGAGGTGCCCCTCGAGCCGGGTCAGCTCTTCTTCGACGTCGGTGCGGTCGAGGATCAGGGCCAGCTCCTGGGCGATCCGTGATTCGAGGAGTAGTCCCACGTCGCCGGTCGGGAGGGGATGGGCCTCGAATGCCGCGCGGACCCTCTTGGCCACGGCCTCCTTGGCCTGGTCCTGGCACTGCTTGCGCTGAACGCGGAGACGGCCCGCGATGTCGGCCAGCGAGTCGAGTGAGCGCTCGAGGGCGATCTTCAGAAGCGCCCCCTCGGCCTCACGGGATTTGATGAGGCCCTCCAGGGCCAGGCGCACGAGGGGTTCGACCTCGTCGGCGCTGAAAGAAGAGTCGCGTCCGCCTTCGATTCCGTCGTTTTCGCGGACGAGGGCGTCGGGCAGCTGCATGAGATCACCCAGGCGGATCTCGCTCGAGATCCCGAGGTCCCGAGCCAGGGTGCGCATCTCGCCCGCGTAGTAACGGAGGGCGGGAGTGTTGAGCCGCCACTCGGTGGCGCCGGCCTCGGCCGTGGCCGCGGGCTCGATCTTGAGATCGACGGATCCCCGGCCCAGGCCTTTCTGCAGCCACTGGCGGATCTGGGGTTCGCACGCGCCAAAGGCACGGGGCGCGCGGACCTTGGCCTCGAGAAAGCGGTGGTTGAAGGTCTTGATTTCGACCCGGTAGGTGCGGCCGCGGAGCTGGGTCTCCGCCGTCGCAAATCCGGTCATGGAGCGGAGGCGGTCAGCCATGTCGGTCAGCGGTCCCGCCGGCTGGCTTCCTTGCGCGCCTTGGGCTTTGCGGCGGGCTTGTCGCTCTTCTCGGCCTTGGGCTTGGCCTTGGCTTTGGGCTGATCCGACGTGGGCTCGCCGTCGGGCTGCGTGCGGCCCAGGGCCTGGCCGCCCATGGCGCGAAACTTTTCGAGCCTGAGCGCCGCGAAGTCCGGTGCACCCTTGCTCGACGCTCCCTTGGAGCGGCAGGCCTGGCTATGCGCCTTGACCCAGGGATCGAGGTGCTTGAGGAGCGCGAGCCGCACGTTTTCAAACGTCTGGTTCCAGTCCCGGTGCGCGCCGCCCTTGGGCTCGGGGATGATGCCGTCGATCACGCCGGCGGCCTTGACCTCGGTCGCGCCCATCTTGAGCTTGTCGGAGGCCCTCTCGGCGAGCGAGGCGTCGCTCCAAAGAATCGAGGCGCAACCTTCGGGAGAGATGACCGAGTAGGTGCTGTGTTCGAGCATCATCACGTGGTTGCCCACGCCGATGGCGAGAGCCCCGCCCGAGCCGCCTTCGCCGATCACCACGGTCATGACGGGGACCTTGAGGCCGAACATCGTGCGGATGGACTCGGCGATCGCCTGGGACTGGCCCCGCTCCTCGGCGTCCACGCTGGGATACGCGCCGGGCGTGTCCACGAAGGTGAGGATCGGAATCCGCATGCGATTGGCCATTTCCATCAGACGGATGGCCTTGCGGTAGCCCTCGGGCCGGACCATGCCGAAGTTGCGTTGCATCTTCTGCTTGGTGGTGCGGCCTTTCTGGTGGCCCATGATCAAAATGGACGCTTCGGGACGCAGGTCGCAGGTGTCCTTTTTGACCGGCTGGGGCGGCCAGCCGGCGAGCCCGCAGACGAGGGCGCCGTCCTCGCGAAACGCGCGGTCGCCCTGCAGCTCGAGAAAATCCGGAAAGAGGCTCTCGATATAGTCCAAGCAGTGGGGCCGGTTGGGGTGACGGGAAACCATCACCCGCTGCCAGGGCGTGAGCTGCTTGTAGGTTTCTTCGATGAGCGAGTGAACCTTGGACTCCAGAGCTTTGATCTCGTTGGCGAGATCCATGTTCTCCGTGCGGGACAGGTCCCGCAGGTCCTGAAGCTTTTTCTCAAGCGTAGCGATGGGTTTCTCGAACTCCAGATAGGCGTCCATAGCGAAGCGCCCACGCTACCACGGGACGGGGCACCAAAAAAGGCGCCGTTCCATAGGATAATGCAGTGCGTTGTCTGGGCGGAAGGTCAAAACCCCTGGGTCGTTTCCCAGCCGGCCACCCGACCCTGCTCAAAGTAGAGGACGCGGGTCCCGGTGGTGCCTTCGCCCCCGGCCTCGGCGCCGGTCTCATAGATCCAGCGCTGGTGCCCGAAACCAGGGTCGCCGGCGATCTGGATGCGGCGGGGATCGCCCCATGCGGTTCGCACCTGTTCCATGGGCATCCCCAGGTACACCTCGGACTCCGAGGGGGGGATCCGATGGGCCTGCCGGGTGGAATCCTGCCTCAGCATGGGAAACTGGGCGCAGCCGGTGAGTACGGTGACGAGTAGAACCGCCGAGAACGTCAGTAACGTCAATAAACGTAGCCGCATGCGCGGGGCCTCCATGCCCCCATCCCACCCATCGGCAGCGACCCGCCGCGACCCCATGGGTAGGGTTTGCCGGTGGGTCGATG
>DATJFU010000279.1:0-4115 GCA_035495495.1 Bdellovibrionota bacterium | reverse complement strand
TTTTTGTCCTCTTCAAGCCCGCGCTCCAAAACGGCGGGTCGAACGACCTGGGCCACGCGGCCTTGGACGCCTTGACCGCCAACCAGACCACCGGGATTTCGCGCCAGCCCGTGGCGGCGGCCCTCGTGCCGTCCCGCGCTTTCGCCTCCGCGTCCGCGGGGTTCTCGGGCACGACCGACGGATGGCAGATTCTCCACCGCCACGGCGGAAAGCTCGACGAGCAGTACGCCGACGCCGGCCCGGGCAACGTGGCCCTCACCGGTGAGATCACGCTCGCGGGCGACGGCGTCCGCGAGGCTGAGCTCGCCCTGGGATTCGGATCCGATCCGGCCGCGGCGGCTGACGCTGCTCGCAACAGCCTCCGCGCCTCCTTTGATACGGTGTCGGCGCGCTACGCCGATGGGTGGAAGGGATACACCCGCGCCCACCTCCCCCAGGGATTGCCCGGAGGAGGTCTCACCG
The DNA here is from genome assembly GCA_035495495.1 of Bdellovibrionota bacterium. Lineage (GTDB taxonomy): Bacteria > Bdellovibrionota > UBA1018 > UBA1018 > JADZFF01 > JADZFF01. The sequence goes on along the minus strand of DATJFU010000279.1, from coordinate 3,653 downwards.
GACTTTCGCTTCGCCTGCTCCGCATGCACATGGACAAGGGCCGCTTGGGCGCCATGGCCGCGGGCCTCGTGATCCCCGCGATTCCATCGGGCGTCCGCGCCCCCGAAGCCAACGTGGGCGGCTACCACCTCGTCTGGCCCCGCGACCTCTACCACTCCGCCATGGCCCTCATGGCCGGCGGCGACTCCGAGGCCGCGGTCGAAACCCTCGGCTACTTTGCGCGCACCCAAAAGGACGACGGTTCCTGGTGGCAGAACACCTGGGTCGACGGCACCCCCTACTGGAAGGGGCTGCAGATGGACGAGGTGGCGTTTCCGATCCTCCTCGCGGCCCAGATCCAAAAGCGGGTGCGCCCGCTGAAGGCAAACGAGCTTTCCATGGTCCGCAGGGCCGCGGACTTCATCCGGGGCCACGGCCCCACGACGGGCCAGGACCGCTGGGAAGAAATCGGCGGCTACATCCCCTCGACGATCGCAGCCGAGATCGCGGGCCTCCGCGCCGCGACCAAACTCCTGGGCGACGGCGGCTATGACCAGACGGCCGAGAGCTGGTCTTCTCAGCTCGAGCACTGGACCTTTCGCCATGAGGGCCCCATGGGCCGGGATTACTTTCTGCGCGTGAGCCCCTCTGGCCACCCCGAGCAGGACGAGAGCATCTGGCTCGCCAACGGGTCCGGCCAGGCCACGGCACCCCAGATCCTGGACGGCGGATTTCTCGAGCTCGTGCGCCTCGGCGTGCGCGGCGCCCAGTCGCCTTCGATCCAAAGCACCCTCGCGGTGTACGAGCAGCCGGTCTTGGGCGTGGCCTCACCGCTCCTCCCGCAGTTTGGCGGAGCGCAGGCCTACCATCGCTACAATCGCGACGGATATGGACACGAGAACCACGGCGGCTTCTGGCCGTTGCTCGCGGGCGAGCGCGGCCACTACGCGCTCGCAGCCGGCGATCTCGCGCGGGCCCGGGCACAGCTCGAACTCATGAAGGCATCCCAGGTCGGCGCCGGGCACCTGCCCGAGCAGCTGATCTCGCCGCCCCAAGGTCAGGGCCAGGCCCAGGTGGGCCCCGGCGCACCCTGCCCCCTGGCGTGGTCCCACGGCGAATACCTGCTCCTGTCCCGGAGTCTGAATGACGGGTCGGTCTTTGATGCCCCTTGATCCCGCCACCGCCTGGCGGCGGCTGCGGTCGCGGGCGCGCCCCTATGAGGGAATGATCAAGGCGTTTCGCCTCGCGCTGGCCTACGCCCTCTTCTCGGTCTGCGCCCGGCTCGCGGTGCTGACCCTCATGACCTACTTTTTGGTCAACGCGCACCAGGGACTCCGCCTCGAGGACATCAGCGACGTCGCCGGATCGAACGAGATCCTGGTGGTCGGTTTCACGGCGCTCGCCTTCGTGGCGGTGCTGAGGCGCCTCTCGCCCGTATCCGGCGGCAAGGGTCTCGTCGGCCTCTCGCCCGCCATGTTCGAGACCCGATTCGTTCCGGGATTTCTGCGAGGCTCGATTCTGGCGTGGGCCTTTGCGCTCGCCTTTCTGCTCACGGGTTACTACCGGTACCTGGGCTTCTACATTCAGTTCGAAGAGTCGGTCCTCGCGCTCGCGACCGTGGCGGCGAGGATCGCTGCCCTGGGCTGCATGGTTTACTGCGAGGAGTGGATTTTTCGCCGGCGCTTCTTGGATCACGCCCGGGCCCATCTTCCGCCCCTGCCCGCCGCGGCCCTCACGGCCGCGGTCTTTTGCGCCGTCAAGGCGCTCCAGTTCGACCTGGGCGTCATGCACCTGGCTACGTTCTTTCTGTTCGCCCTGGCGGCGGGCCTGCGCTCGATCAAAACCAATGACTTTCTGTATAGCGCCGGCTTCTGGGCCGCGCTCCTCATCGTGTTCCACCCGCTCTTGGGCCTCCCCATCCTGGGCAGCGCGTTTCCGGGCGTGCTCATGATCAAGGTCCAGGGGATGGAAGACCTGGCGACCGGCTCGGGATTGCGCCTGCTCCCCGACGGCACGGACAACCGCACCCTGGTCTTTCTGACCGGAGGCGTCGGAGGTCCCCTCTCCAGTTTCGCACTGCAGTTCATCCTCTCGGTGCAGGTGGCAATGGGCTGGCTCAAGCTGGGCCGGGCGCGCTAAGATACCCCCCATGGCGCATGATCAAGTGGTCCATACGGGTGTCGTCGACCTGGTGCTTCAAACCGGCCTGGTCGTTCAAATGGTTCTCCTCACGCTCGTGGGGGCATCGGTCGTCTGCTGGGCCGTGATCCTCACCAAGTACCGGGGCCTCAAGGCTTCGGCGCGGGAGAACGCTCGCTTTCTCGACGTTTTCTGGAAGAGCAAGAACCTCGAGGAGATCTCGCGCCGCCTCGACGAGTTTCCGAAGTCGCCCGTCGCGGCCGTGTTTCAATCCGGCTACAAGGAGCTGCGCAAGCTCAGCCAGTCGGAGCGTACGGGCAGCGGCGACGCCGAGGTCGACAACATCCAGCGCTCGCTGCTCCGGGCCTCGACCGCCCAGGTCGAGAAGATGGAAAAAAACGTTTCGTGGCTCGCCACCACCGCCAGCGCCGCGCCCTTCGTGGGCCTCTTCGGGACCGTCTGGGGCATCATGAACTCGTTTCAGAACATCGGCGCCATGGGCTCGGCCAACCTCGCGGTCGTGGCCCCCGGTATCGCCGAGGCCTTGATCGCGACGGCCACGGGCCTCGGGGCCGCCATCCCCGCCGTCGTGGGCTACAACCATTTCGCGGGCTCGATCCGCCGGATCACCGTCGAGATGGACTGCTTCTCGCAGGACTTTCTCAACATCATCCAGCGCAGCCTGATGGCCAGCCGCAAGAAGGCCAACTGAGCCATGGCCGGGTTCAAGAGCATGGGTGGAAGCCGCACCACCCCGACCACCCTCGCCGAGATCAACGTCACGCCCCTCGTGGACGTCATGCTGGTGCTGCTCATCGTTTTCATGGTGAGCGCGCCCCTTCTCCAGCAGGGCGTGACCGTCAACCTGCCCAAGGCAAACGCTGGGTCCCTCGATCAGGTGCCCGACCAGGTCGTGCTCGAGGTCACCAAGGACCATCGAATCCTGCTCAACAAGCAGAACATGCCCCACGGCACCCTTCGCGAACGCCTCGAGGGCATCACCCGGGTCAAACCGGGGCTGCAGGTGTTTGTGCAGGCCGATGAGGGCGTGCCCTACGGTTTGGTGGCCCAGGTGATGGCCGAGGTGAAGCAGGCCCACGTGACCAAGGTGGGGCTCGTCACCGAGCCGGGTGATCCCAAGGATCGTCTGTAACCCATGGTCGATCCCGCCGCGGAGGCCGAACGGGATTCGGCCCTGGAGATAGAACCTGAAGTCGGCCGGGAGGTCGACGACGACGGGGAGTCGAGCGGCGCGCCGCCGCCCATCTTGCCCGACGAACTCGGCTACGGAGTCCGCCGCTCCCTTTTCATCCACGCCGGGCTCCTCGTTTTTATCATCCTCAAGAGCCTCGTGTTTCCGTCCGCGATCCAGCCCTACGTGCCGGCGCTCAAAGTGGACATCGTCGATCTCCCCGATCTGACCAAGATGGACATGCAGAAGATCGGCAGCCAGCCTCTTCCGCCTCCCGAAGAGACCGCCAAGCCAGACACTAAAGAACAAGAAAAGGCCCAAGAAGAGGAGATGGCCCTCGCCA
>DATJFU010000278.1:0-7209 GCA_035495495.1 Bdellovibrionota bacterium | reverse complement strand
CATCCAGGGTCACTCGACACAGTCTCCCAACCCCCTCATCGGCAGCGATTGCTAAACATATAAACGTCAAAGAACCGCCGCCCACGGCCGGGCGCCGCCAGGCACCCTTTGCCGGGTGCTTCATTCCCCCGTCCGTTCTTGCCGATCGGAAGTATGGGAGCCCCAGGGAACTTTGGGGCACCTGAACACGCAAGGAGGCGAAATGAGTCCGCTCTTCAAGGAGACGACGAGTGATCAAGCTCAGCAAAGGATGGCCCATTTGGGCGATGACGGGGGCCCTGTGCCTGGCCGCCGCCGGGACCGCGACCGCGGTGGAACCCGGCGAAGCCATCGTATACGGCGTGTACCGGCCGGTGGATCTGACGGGTGACCCCCAGCAAGCTCCGCCCAAGGACTACTACGTCAGCCTCGGAACCCGGAACGGGATCCAGCATGGATCCACGCTCCAGGTATTCCGCAAGCTGGCGACCCACGACCTGGTGAACCGCAAGGCCGAAGCCGACGTGACCGTTCCCGTGGCGACCCTCAAGGTCATCCACGCCGAAGGCACGGTGGCCGTGGCGCGCCTGGAAAAACTTTTTCCGGCGGCCGAAGCCCCTGAGGTCGAACCCCGGGCCGTGATGGTCGGAGACAACGTTCAGCTGGCCAAGTGATCCGCTTCGGGCAAGGTCTCTGGTCTACCGGACGCGCGGAGCGCGTCCTCACTCACTAGACCGGCCGGCGAATCCCCCGGGAGCTCGGCTCCCACGGGGGCTTCACCGGCGAGGTCAGGAACCGTGGCCGCGGCCGGGACACTCACGCCCTTGCTTGCCCGTCCGTTCAGAAACGAGACGCGGTCGGCGTAGACCTCTGAGCTCTGGCGCATGACTCCGTCCTTGGCCTTGTACGTGTGGGAATGAAAGCTCCCCTCCACGTACACGGTGCTGCCCTTCGCGAGCTGCTGCTGGCAGGTGCGCGCCAACGTCCCCCAGGCGGTGATGTTGTGCCACTGGGTGCGCTCGGAGGGCGCTTCTTCGCCCTCGACCTTCACCCACTTCGCCGTGGCCACTGAAAAGTGGGCGACGGGAGTGCCTTTCTTGGTTTCTCTCAGTACGGGATCATGGCCGAGCCGGCCGAGAAGAATCGCTTTGTTCACGTCTCGCATGTTTGGTCTCCTTGCGGAGAGCTCCATTGCAAGTCCGTGCCAGCCCCAGAGCGCGGCATTCGGAGACCCACCGTTCGGAAGACGGTCAGAGCGTCCGGCTGTACAACCCGAGCACCACCTGGCGTTCGCCGCCCAGGTCCTCGTTGAGGCCGAGGTGAAACCCGAGGCCCAGCGTGATCGGAAAGTGGTAGAGCAGCGTCAGGTCGTTCAGGATCTCCGCCCCCACGCCGACGGGCCAGCGCGAGAAGTCGGCCTTCATCCCGCCGACGTTCAGCGCCGATCCCGTATCCACGAGCAGGCGCATCTTGGCCTTTTCGTAGAACAGGGGCAGAGTCCCCCGCCCCCGAAACTGATCGCGTAGCGGAAACCAGTACTCGAAGTTGACCGTCGCGAGCTTGGGCCCGTAGAGCGAACCCGGCACGTAACCGCGCACGAGAAACGCCTGGGACGCGTCGATGCTCTCCTGGCCGCCGCCCACGAAGGGAGGAGCGAGACCCGTGTTATCGAAGTTGATTCCGCCCGTCGCCGCCAGTCTGAAGAAATGCCGGGGCCAGAAGGCGGGGACCCTCTGCTCATAACGAGCCTGCAAGGTCGAAAACTGGGTTCCACCCAAGAAAAATCCCGTGAGCGAGAGATCCGCGCGGTGCCCGCGGTCGCCCCCCTGCTCGATGGCGTCGGGCAGGGTCAGAAAATCGGTGTGCGAGAAGTTCACCTGAAGACCGCCGCTGCTGTTCTGTATGCCAAAGAAGTTCCAGTTCGAGACGTTGGCGCCAAAACCCACGGCCCAGTGACCGATGGGGTACCTGAACCGCATGGCCGTCGTGCCCAGGGCGTTCGAGAGATGCAACAGGCCGATGTACTGGTTCTCCTGCCGCCGCTCAAACTGGATCGTCGGGTAGAGGCCGTCGTACTGGTACAGCACGCTGTAGACCGGAAACTTGGCGCGGCTGTCCCACGCGACCTGAATACCGTAGCTGTGTCGCCCCAGGGCGTCGCTACCCTGGATGCCCGCGCCGATCAGAACACCGTCCGGAACCTTGGCAAAGAACGGAAGCCAGTACTTGGGCCAGAGAGCCGGAAACACCGAGTAGCCGTTGGGGTCGCCCTCCGAGTGCTCCTCGTTGGGCCTCGGCCAGTCGACCCAATAGCGCTCGGGATCGGGCTTCTCGCTGACCGTCTCTTTCTTTCCCAGTTTGGAATGGAGGCTGTCCAACGAGGGCGGTTCGGGCCCGTATTCGGCGGGCGCCAGCTCGTTGAGGTCAAAGCCCTCCGCGCCGTACACCATGGCGAGCAGGGCCGGGCGTTTTCCGGCGCCGGAACTCACCTCGAGCGGAAACATCGCGCCCGTCTCGAGGTTGGTCACGCGGATGGGCAGGGCAAGCGCGTCTTCTTCTGCCAGCGTGCGCCTGAGCTGGGCGGGCGAGATGCGGTAGATGTTGGGCACGCCGCCCAAGGTGCTCGCGTAGAGCAGGCCGCCCTCGGCCGTCCAGACCGGAGTCACCTCGTTCACGCGCAGGGAGGGACCCGCGTGGCGCGTGAGCATGCGGGTCTGGCGGGTATGCACCGAAACCGCCATGAGGCGTTCGTTTCCACCGTTGACCTTGTACGAGAAGACGATCCAGTCCTTGGCCCACCCCCTGCCCCAGACTGGGTTCGAAAGCCGCTCAAACCGCTGCGCGCGAAACAGGATGTCCTCGCTCGTGCCGTCCCACCGCGCGATGGCCTGGTTGCCGTCGTTGAGATTCTTGACGTAAACGACGGAACCCAGCTGGATGCCCGCCGGGCCCCAGGCAAAGTCCGGAGAGAGATCGGGGTCCTGGGCCCGCGCGCCCTCGGTGAGCCGCATCTCCTTTCGCGCGTCCAGATCGTAAAGAAAGACGTCCGAGTAGGTGTAGAATTCCTTGTACGGCTCGAGCCGTGAGTACAGCAAACCGCCGCCGCCATGGGCGGCCGGAACTTTTCTCAGCGTGCTGCCGCCGTCGTACTCCCACCGCGTGAGGATCCGGGTCGTGCCGGTGGGCCGCTCCAGCACCGAGAGCCCCAGTCCCTCCGAGTAGGAGTCGCGGATGAAATACACGTGGTCGCCCGCCGAGTCCGCCACCGGGCCCCGGCTCAGCCGCCCCACCTGGGTCAGGCGCCGGCTCGCCGTGACCGGCTCCTTGCGGATGCGCTCCAGGTCCGAAGCCGTGACGTCCCTGAGACGTTGGACCAGCCGGTCCCACAACACGTAGTAGTCCACGCCCACCGTGTCCTGGGCCACCGTGTTCACGAAGAAGGGAAGATACCCTCCGCTCGCGCTTTGAACCTTGTCGGGGGCGAGGGGCCCAGCCTGGTCCGCCACCATCCGATTCATGAGGTAGCCGTAGAGGTAGGGAGTGATGCCATGGGGCCACTCCGGAGCGCCGCTGTTGAGGCGGTCGAGCGTCACGCCCAGGAGGGTGTCCTCCGAATCGAGGAGCCCATCCCGCGTCGCCGTGCGCACCATCATGTCGGCCATCGCCGAACGGCCCCGGCCAAAGAGGCTCAAAGCGGTTTCTTCATAGACCGCCAAGCCCTCGATGAGCCAGATCGGCTGGTACGAGTTCATTTTTGCCACGGTGCCGAACACGGTTCGGCCGATGCTCAGCGCACCGCGCGTGATGTCGTTGGCGACGATGTGGGTGAGCTCGTGGAAGGCCAGCGTGCGAATCCAGTTGTCGTATTCGCCGATTGAACTGGTCGGCGAAAAGGGAACCGCGTTGACCACGAGCAGGTTGAACGGAAAGACCGACGCCTGACCGTTGGGCACGTCCGTGTCGCCGCGAACCACGACCTCCAGAGGGCCCGAAAGCTGCCAGTTCAGGCGATTCGACAGCACCTGATAGGCGTCCTCCAGATAGAAGGCCAGGTACGCCACGAAGTGGTGGTAGGTCGGCGGAAAGTGAATACGAAAATGGTCGGTCGCAATGGTCTCCCAGCTTTGATCGGGGGCGATCTTTGCTTGGGTGGAAATCGGAATACAGACAACGGCCAGGATCAGACCTAGGCACACTGTCCGCGTCCGTATCCATTCTAGAATTGCCATTTGAACCTGACGGGCTATGCTGTCATGATACTACGTACATCTGGAGGACGAGCGATGAAAGTCTCTGCGAAACAGCGTGCAACAGCGGGTCTCTCGGGTCTGTTCCTGGTTTTCGGCCTGGCGATTCTCGCCACCGGCACCGTGGGCTGTGGCGATAAGACCAAAAAACCCGACCAGATGACCGCGGACGCGGACCTCTCCGGGGGCAAGGACTCGGACTCGGGCGGCAACGGCATGCAGACCGTCAATTTTCCGTACGATTCGTACACGTTGACGGCCGATGCCAAGGACAAGCTGAACCATAACGCCCAGATGATGAAGGACAAGAGCAGCCTCCAGATCCAGATCGAAGGTCACTGCGACGAGCGCGGCGGCATCCAGTACAACCTGGCCCTGGGCGAGAAGCGCGCCAACGCCACCCGCAAGTACATGATCGACGCCGGCGTCAAAGGCGACCGCATCACAACCATCAGCTTCGGTGAAGAGCGCCCCCTGGACCCCGGCCACGATGAAGCCGCCTGGGCCAAAAACCGCCGGGCCAACTTCGTCACCACGTCGCAGTGATCGGCAGCGGCCGCAAACTTAAGACATTCTGCGGAACCCTGATCCCAATCGCGTTGGCGTGGGGCTGCGCCCTCACTTACACCCGTCCGGTTCAGGAAATGAGCGATACGACCGCTGCCATCCGCGCGGCCCGTGAGGTTCAGGCGCCCACGCTTGCGCCCGAGCTTTTTCGACAGTCCCAAGAGTGGTTTCTCAAGGCACGCCAGGCCTACCACCTCAAGGAGTTCAAAGAGGCCACCGAGTACGCCGAGAAGGCGCGGTACTTCGCCGAACAGGCCGAGCTCGAGGCCGTGCGCTCCGGCGCGAGCCGGGAGTCCATCAACGTTCCACCTCCTCCCCCTCCTCCACCCCCCAGCCCGTCGGGCGGCGGCGGTGGAAACGGCGGCGGCGCGGCCAGCGCGGCCCCCGAACAGGGGTTTGGCCAGCCCTTCAACGACGGGGGCGGAGGCGACGCTGGGGGTGGAAAGCCTCCCGCGGGTGGCGGCGCCAAACCGACCGGCGGCGGCGGCGCCCCTCCTCAAGGATACTGACGCGCCCCAGTCTTGTTCGAATGGCGCGGCAATGCCATGATTTGTCGAATGAAAAAGGTAGTCCTGCTCTGCGTTGGCCTGTCCTTGGCTTGTTCCACCGGCGCCTGCCTCAAGACCCGCGCCCAGCTCAAGGATGACGACGACTCGGGGTCCATGCCCAACCAGCCGGAGGCCGTGAAGCCCCAGGGCGGCTATGTCGTGGACGAGCTCAAGAGCGAAATCACCCGTCTCACGGGCCGGGTCGAGGACCTGGAGCACCAGCTCAAAGAGGCGCGCGAGAGCGCCCAAGAAAAGGACAAGGGCCCCAACCCCAAGGACCTCGAAAAACGCATCGGCGAGCTCGAAAACGCCCAGGCCAACATGCTCGAGACGATCCAGAAGATGGAAAAGAACTCGCAGAGCCGGGGTGGGGGCGAGGGAGCTTTTGAAAAGGCCAAGGCCTCGTTCAAGGAAAAGGATTACGAGGGGGCCATCAACCACCTCAACGTCTACCTGCGCGACTCGGACGCGGATAAGGCAGAAGAAGCGACCTTTCTGCGGGGCGAGGCCTACTACAGCCTCAAGCAGTACAAGAAGGCGATCGTCGACTACAGCAAGTTTCCCGAGAAATACAACAAGTCCAAGCTGCTCCCCGAGGCGCTTTGGCGCATCGGCCAGTCCTTTGACAACTTGGGGATGAAGGACGACGCCAGCGCGTTCTACCAGGAGCTCATCGAGAAGTTTCCGAAGAACTCGCGGGCCGATGCGGCCCGGCGCAAACTGGGGCACAAAGGCGGCAGGAAGTCGCGATGAACCGGTTCTCCCCCGCCCTCGGCTTGGCCGCGGCGGGACTTCTCCTGGGCGCGCCCGCTCGCGCGGCCACGATCATCTACAGCAACGACGTCATGGGCGAGCTCGAGCCCTGCGGTTGCCGCCACAATCCCGAGGGCGGCGTGGTCCGAAAGGACGAGCTTCTCAGGCGTTACAAGAAGGACGAAGACGCCTCGGTTCTGCAGCTCGACGCCGGCAACCTGCTCTTTGAGAGCGAAGAGCTCGTGGATTCGCTTAAACACCAGGCCAAGGCCCAGGCCGGCTACCTGGTGCGCGCTTACAACGACCTCGGGACCGACGCCGTGGTGCCGGGACCCAAGGACTTTGCGCTCGGGCTCCCGACCTTTCTCGAGCTCAAGAAAAAGGCCCACTTCAAGTTTCTCGCGGCGAACCTCGTGCAGAAGTCCGACAAGAAACCCCTCTTGGGCACCCACTCCGTGTTCAAGCTCAAGGATGCCAAGGGTAAGCCCTACACCGTGGGCGTGTTCGGCCTCGTGGGCAAGGACCTGCGCTGGCCTTCGGGGCTCGTGGCCGAGAATCCTGTCTCGGCCGCCAAGCGTGAGGTGGCTGCGCTCAAGAAAGAAAACGTCGATCTCATCGTCGCCCTGACCCACGAGGGCCTGGACCAGGACAAGACGCTGGCCGAAGCCGTGGACGGCATCGGCGTCATCGTCGGGGGCGAGAGCCAGTCCTTTCTGCAGCACCCCGAGCAGGTCAAGAAGACCCTGATCTTTCAGTCCTCGTTCAGAAACCAGTACGTGGGCATCCTACCTCTCACGCCCTCGATCGATCTCGAGAAACATCGCCTGGTCTCCCTCGACGCGGGATACGAGCCCGAGAAGCCCACGCCCATGGCCAAACTCGTGGCTGAGTTCAAAGAGGCCATCGCCAGGATCAACACCGAAGAGGCGCAGAAAGAAGAGAAGCGCGCCGCCAAGGCCGCGGCAAAGGCGCCGGCCGGGCCCCGCTTTCAGACTTTTCCCAAGTGCGCCGAGTGCCACCTGACCCAGTTCGATTTCTGGAGAAAGACCTTTCACGCGGACGCGCTCGAGCCCCTGATGAAGTCGAGTCAGATCCGCAACAAGGATTGCCTGCGC
>DATJFU010000277.1:0-7955 GCA_035495495.1 Bdellovibrionota bacterium | reverse complement strand
CTTGTAAACAGTAGGTCTTTTTCCTATTTGACCGATTGCGTCACGCTTTGTTATGCACCCGGTCACTGTTTCCTTAAACAAGGGTGGCCTCGGCCGCCCCGTAACCGAGATGGGGATTTCATGAAGACGACTCTGCGTATCGCGACGCTTGGCCTGATGGCCGTTTCCGCCACGGCATTCGCCAGCGGCATTGAATTCGACATGATTCATACGGTGCAGCAGTGCCAGCACGAAGGCCACCAGCCCACCTGGTGCGACGGCGCCACGGACATCCCGGCTTCGGCCGCGGCCTCCGGCATGGACTCCCGCATCTCGGCCCAACTCGACCACGCCATGGCCAACCCCACGAAATCGCGCGTGTACGCCGCTGAGTTCAGCTTTTCGAACAAAGTCATCCAGAAGAAAATCTGCGACCTCGGCAAGGCCGGCGTGAAAGTGTTCGTGGTCCTGGATGCCGGCTCGGCCAGCAACCTGGACTTCATCAAGCAAGATCCCCAGGGCTGCCAAAAGGATAAGACGCACCCCAACCTGCAGGCCACCCTCCTGGGCGGCTTCACGGATTTCCCCAAGTGGCGCTTGCACCACAACAAAACGGTGATCGTGGACGCCGGCGACGGCTCGCCCTACGACATCGACTTCTCGTCGGGCAACCTGTCCGTGTTCGGCACCAGCCTGCACATGGACCACTGGGTGCTGATGAAGGTTCCGGCCACGAGCAACCTGGCCCGTGCCGAGTTCTGCCTGTTTGAAGGCCTCAAGGCCGCCGACGCCGAAGCCAAGGCCGACGGCATGTACGCCCACGGCGGCGCCGACTTCGACAAGGACCCTGCCGTGACCAAGGCCTACTCCGACGCCCGCGACGCCTGCTACGCCAAGAACCACGTTCTGGCGCAGAAGGATTACGAGAAGGCCATCTCCCAGGATAAGATCGCCCCGTTCTACACCCCCAATAACGGCGGTGCGGCGGTGAGCGCGCTCAAGGCCCAGCTCAACGGCATCATCGCTCAAGCCCAGTCGGGCAAAAAAGGCCTCTACATCTACATCGCGATGGAACACTTCAACCGCGCGGACATCGCGGCCCTGCTCAACAAGGCCGCCAACGCCGGCGTGGACGTGGGCATCGTGTTCAACTCGTCGACCGTGACGGGCACGAGCGAAGTGGAAGCCGACAAGCCCTTCATGGAGCAGAACCTGAACAACCCCCGCATCAAGCTGCGTTTCGTCGAGACCAACCCCCAGGCGGGTGGCAACGGCCAGCAGATGCACAACAAGTTCACGATCCTGAACGGCCAGCGCATCTTCTCGGGCGCCGGTCACTTCACGGGCGGTGGCTTGAACAACAACTGGGAAACCCTCTACCTGAGCCAGAGCCCCGAGCTGACGGCGAAGTACGCCAAGTACTTCAAGACGCTCTGGGACCAGTCGGTGGACAAGGCTTACCTGAACACCGGTTCGGCCATCGTGCCGGCCCCTCGCCTGGCCAAGGGTCTTTTGGACCTCGCCAACAGCGCCGAGTAATCGTTTAGCCAGTATTCGATGGTAAGGGCAGCCGCCTCGGTCGAAAGACCAGGCGGCTGTCTTATTTCTGCGAATCGTAGATGCAGTTGGCGCGGCCCATGTCGTTGGGCTGGAGCGCCCGCCGCTGCTCGCCCAAGCTTCCGGGCTGCAGGCCATTGTCAAAGAAGATGGTCGGAAACAGCACGGCCACGAAGTACGGGTCGCTGTTGCCGCCTGCCAGCTGGTTGCAGTCCGGGATGCCCTGCGTGGTCGAGCCCACCTCGCAGCTATGGCCCATCCCAAAGAGGTGTCCAAACTCGTGCAGGTAGATGGACTGCGTATCGGGCAACGGCTTGCCCGAGATAAAGAAGTTCACGTAGTCCGACTCCATGATCCCGTTGAAGATACGCTGAAACTGCGAGTTGTTGGGGTCAGCGACGTGGCAGACCGTGGTGAGCGCGATCACCTGGGGGCCGTATCCGGGTCCCGACCAGGAGGAGCGCTTGAAGATGTGCACGCGGCCGGTAAAGGTGCTGCCACTGAGGATTGCGGGCGAGGAGCAGACGTTCGTCACGTTCACCGCGTCCTGTTGGCCACTGCCCGTGTCGAACAGATTGAAGCCGTGGGTCTTACCGTAGAAGGTGTTCCAGGTGTCGGCTGCCGCCACCATGGCCTGCACTTCGTTGGCGTTGAAGGCCGTGTTCCACGTCAGGGGGATCGGAGTCACCGGCCAACGCGCCGAGATGGTCTTGATCTGGTCGTCCGGGAGCTCACAGGTCGTGACGATCGGTGTTCCGGAGAGTTTGCGGATACACCCGGTCCCGCCCACCAAGAGGAGAGCCGTCAGCAGGCATACCTTTGCCCAGGGGGGTGGCCCCCTTCGCCCGCCAGTCCGTTGGTACACGTCGACTAACAAAGACACCTCTCTATTCAATAGTTTATCATTAAAGTCTGAAATTAAAAAACTGTAACTTCAACTAGTTAGGTGGGATCTGGAGCGACCCCTGGCGATCGGTCCTCCGGAGCGGCACCCGGAGCGCGGCCGCCTTCAGAAGAACTCCGGCCGAAGGGTGGCCATGGGGGTTGCCCCGACCTGAAGAAACCCAGACCAGGGATGGGTTCAAGTCACGGAGAAACCCTCCATCCGTGGATCCCCCGGACCCGTGGTGCGACGCCTTGAGCACCCTCCTCGCGCCGGATCCCCAGCTCGCGAGCCGCGCCCGCAAACGCGGCCACCATTCCCGCTCCTGGCGGGCGTCCATGTCGCCACCGTTGATGTAGACCCATGGTCCGGCTCTCACGGCCACGGAGGTCATGCGATCATTGCCGCGCCCCACGCCGCCGCGGGCGGGGGCGAACTCAGCCACCGAGTCCCGAGGCGCGCATTCACCGGGAGAGCGGACGGGGATGGACTCACGCGCGAGAGAAGAAGCGAGCCGCCGCCCTCGCGGCGCCGCGAGCTGGATCGGATCGACCTCAACACAGCCGACACGAACAGTGGCGGCAAGCCGGACGAGCGCCCCGGCGTGGTCCTCATCGAGGTGGGTCAGTAGGATCCAGTCCACGCGGCCGATTCCCAGGGACGCGGCCTCGCGGATCCAGGAGAGCGGCCTAAACCGCGTCGCTGAGCCCACGTCCACGAGCCCCGCTCGTCCCTCGGTGAGGACCCAGGCCGAATCGCCCTGCCCCACGTCGCGCTGGATGACGGTTGAAAGGGGCACGGGCGCATGAACCGCCCTCCAGACGAGGGCGCCCGCGAGGGCGGCGAGCCCCGCTCGCCTCCCCCACTTCGCTCCAAGGGACCAGCGCATCGCGGCGACGACCGCTCCGAAGCGCCAGAGAGCCCCGCACGACACCCAGAGGCCGCCCGCGGTCCAAAGCTCCTGGACCAGGGGTGGAATCAGCGAGTCCCAAACCCGCGCCGCCCACGGCAGCTGCCCCGCGAGGGCCGCCGGGATGACCAAGCCACAGGCCGCCGCGAGCTCCAGGGGCGCCAACAGCAGGCCATAGGGCGCGCACGTCCCCCCGGAGAACCCCGCCCAGGCAGAAGCCCCGAGCCACGCGCCGGCTGAAAGAATCCAAGGAGCCGTCCAAGACACGCGTGACGGGAGCGCCGCCGCCGCGAGGGCGCCCGCGAGCGCCCACGGACCCGGCCCCGCCTGGAGTCCGAGAAAATGCGCGGCGGCACCCGCCGCCACGAGAACCGCCGGCGCCCACTTGAACCCGGCTCCCACGGCCCAGGCGCGGAGAACCCCGAGGCTCACCGCCCGGAGCAGCCCCAGTTTCAAGCCCCCCAAGATCCAGAATGCCGCGCATGCACCGGCCGCCAGGACCTCGGCGGTTCTCCGGGCGATCGCCGGCCCGATTCCACCCCATGCGCCGATCCACCTCCCCAGCGCGAGGATCAGGGACGCGAGCCCCAAGAGATGGAGCCCCGACTGCCCCGCCAAGAAAAGCAGGCCCGCGGCCGCGGCGAGGTCCGCCCCGCCGTCCGGGTCGGCCTGACCGATGAGAAGCCGGGCCAGGAGCCCGCCCGGATCCCGGCCCTCGAGCTGGACCGAAAGCGCTTCGCGCCGCGATTCCACCCCACGGACCAGGCCCCAGAACCCTCCCCACCTCGGCGCTTGGGGCGGAAGCCGTAGGGCGACCGCCTTCGGCCCCGCCGGCCCCGGCCTGAAGCGCCGGCCGTCCGGATCCGGGAGTCCGCTCCAGGGACCATCGGGCCCGCTCCGGAGCCACGCCCTGAAGAGGGGCCGCGGAATACATAGGTCCTGATACCGTGCCCAGCAGGATTCGATCCCCGTACGCTCACACAGCGGCGAGTGCGCCGCGACCTCGAGGACGGCCGCCGCCAAAATGAGCCACACCCCACGCACGGACGGAGGCCTTTGCAAGATGGCCGCCGCGGGCGCAAAATCGGATGGCATGGATCCGGCGTCCGTCCAGGTCTTGGCCAAGTACTTTGGTCCCATCCAGGTGGGGATCCTGGTCGTGATCCTCGTGGCGGGGTGGAAGATGATGGGCTCCGGCTCCAAGCCCTCCGGGTTTCGTAACCGCGAGGGGGATAAGCCCAGGGACAAGAGAGCCGGGGGTGAGGCCCTCGCTGACGCAAAACTCAAGCGACCCGTGCCGCCCCTTCAGCTTCCGGGACTGAGCCTCGACGGTCTGCCCCACGAGATCCTCGGCGTCCGGGCGGACGCCTCCGAGTCCGAAATCCACTCCGCGTACCGGGAGCTCATGAAGCGATATCACCCGGACCAGGTCGCCGCGCCGGGGACCCGCGCGTGGAACGACGCACAGGCCATCGCCTCGGCGCTCACCAACGCCCGCGACCAGCTCCTGGCCTTCAGACGCGCCAAGAGGAAGTGAGACCCCGAGCACTCGGGCACGGGAGTTGCTTTGCGCGGGAGCCATGACTTACATCGTGGCGCCTCTTCACCATTCGTTCGAACCCGAGGTCACCCAGGTCGAGGTGGCGACGTTTCTGCAGATCCCCGGATTTCAGATCGTGGGGCTCGCCGCACGCGAAGTGGACGAGGCCAAGGAGCGGATCCGAGCCGCGGCCTCAGCGTGCGGACTCGAGATTCCCCGGAGACGCGTGGTGCTCAACCTGGCACCCGCGCATCTGCCCAAGCGCGGAACTGCACTGGACCTCCCCATGGCCCTCGCGGTGTTGTCCGAAGATCGGCCCGGGATCGACGCAGGACCGGTCGCGGCGTCAGGAGAGCTGGGGCTCGACGGCAGCATCCGCGCCGTGGGCCGCTTGGCGCGCACCTTTGAGGCGGCGTGGTCCGCCGGTGCGCGGCGCCTGATTCTCTCGGCCGGCGAGCGCCCGCACCTCGAAGAGGTGGGGCGATGGTTCAAGGACCTGGGAGAACGGCGCGGGCGGGCGCCCCGCCTCTGGTTCGCGGAGACCTTGTCCGAGGCCGTGGCCGCGCTGTCGCGACCGTGGGAAGAGGGCATGGACTTGTTGGAAGTCGCCTCGGGCCGCGGAGCGGAGATCCTTTCGCCCCGAACCCTGAGATTGAGCCCCTCCCTCTCACGCCTCCTCGGCGCCGCGGCCGCGGGATCGCACCATCTTCTTCTCCTCGGACCGCGTGGCACCGGCAAGACGTCGGCCACCGAGACCCTGGCCGGAATCTGGCCGCAGCCGCCGCCCGAGCAGCAGCTCCGAAACCGCCTGCTGGCGGAGCTCCAGGATCCGTACCCGGAGCTGGCCGCGACGGGGTCGGGTCCCGTGCGGAGGGTGGGATCCCACGCGAGCGTGGCGTCCCTCATCGGCAACCGGTCCCCGGAAGGGTGGACTCCCGGCGAGTTCTCGCTTGCCCATGCGGGACTCCTGCTCGCGGACGAGCTACCCGAATGGCACCGCGATGCCCGAGAGGCGCTGCGAGAACCCCTCCAGACCGGCCGGATCACCCCGACCCGCGTGGGTCAGCGCCGCAGCCTCCCCGCCGCGTTCGCCCTGGTCGCCACGGGCAACCTCTGCCCCTGCGGAGCGTGGCCCTGCACCGTCGGAAAGAACGCCTGCCGTTGCGCTGAAACCGAACGCCGCCGGTACCGGCTCAAGCTCTCGGGGCCGCTCCTCGATCGCCTCGATCTCGTGCGGGTCCTGTGCGGAGAAGACGCGGCGGGGGCCCCTGAGATCGCGCCATTGACCGGCCTCCGCGCGCAGGTGGACCGGACCCGCGAGCGGCTGGTCGGTGGGTACGGAGAGCTGCCCGGCGTCTGGAGCGACGAGCGGTACTTTCGAGAACTCGCCTCCCATCCCACATGGAGCGGATGGCTCGCCGACACCCAGCCGGCCACCCTGCGTTCGGCGTCGAAGACGGCGCGTGTCGCGGTGACCCTCGCGGCATGGGACGGGCTCGATGCGCCTGGCGCGGGGCATTTCATGGAGGCCGCCTGCCAGCGGCCCGAGCGGGTTCTAGCTGATTTCTGAGTCTACCCCATGCGCTCGAGCACTTCGCGGATCAGCTTATGGGAGCCAATCGCCTGAAGCGCCTGGGTGACGTCACGAATGAGATCCTTGGAGTCCTTGCCGGGCTCCAGCGTGTCCAGGATCGGCAGGACGCTCGAGCGGTCCCGGATCTTGCCCAGGGCCACCACGGCCTGCCGTTTGACCATGATCTCGGGATCCCGGAGCAGGGACACGAGCATGGGCACGCACTGCTGAAGCTCGGCGAGAAACACCTTCACCTCGCGGCCCTTCGCCTTCCACTCCTCGACCAGGCGCGCGGCGTCCGACGTGCGGGCGAGTTCGCCGATGGCAAAGGCGGCGCTCGAACGCATCAGCGGGTCCGAGTGCATGAGCATGGGTTTGAGGGAGTCGATCACTTCGAGGTGGCCCGCGGCGAACAGGGCCATGGCCGCGTTGGCCTTGACCCGGTTGTTTCTGCTCGAGAGCAGGGGCAGCACCAGGTCCAGGTTGCGCGCGTTGGGGATGCGCCCGATGGCCTCGACTGCGTTGGCGGCGATGCGGTGATCCGGGGACTCCAGAAACTTGCGTAAATCGAGCAGGCGCTCGGTCGCGCATACGCGGCCGAGGCCGGTGATAAGGGCCGACACCACCTTCTCGGATCGCTCGGCGAGGAGCCGGTCAAAGAACCCGTCCACGACCGGCGCATGGTCGCGGGGGCTCAGGCGCACGAGGGCGCTCACGGCCGCGACCCGTACCCGCTCGTCTCCATCCGAAAGCAGCGCCAGGAGCGGGGCGATCGCGTCGGGGTTCTGCGAGTGGCCCAGGAGCTCGACGCTGCCCACCCGGACCTCCCGATCCGGGCCCGACAGGTTTCGGAGCAGCCCACCCAAGTCGCGGACGCGGACCAGCTCGAACACGGCCACGTCCTCGGTTTTGCCCCGGATGCGGCCCTCGCCGATGGGCTCGTAGTCCAGGAGCCCCTTCACCGCGGCTTCGACGTGGTGGGAGAAGCAGATGCGGGTGTGTTTGCCTTGTTTGGAGACCCCTTCGATCCGGCTCGCGAGGTTCACGACGTCGCCGATCACGGTAAAGTCCATGCGGTCCTTGGACCCGATGGGCCCGGAGATGATCTCGCCGTGGGTGATGCCCACGCCGATCTCGAGCGCGTTCTTGCCTGCGGCACGGCGGCGCTCGTTGTAGTCCGCCAGCCTCTCCTTCATCTCGAGCGCGCAGTAGATGGCCCGGAGCGGAGTGGACTCGTCCTGGGTCGTGTCTTCGTCGTAGAAGACGGCCAGAAGAGCGTCGCCGATGAACTTGTCGACCTCTCCGCCGTGCTTGTAAACCACCTCGACCATCTCGGAGAAGTACTCGTTGAGCATGGAGGTGACCTCTTCCGGCTCCATGCTCTCGACGTGGCTGACAAAGCCGCGGATATCCGAAAAGAGCACCGTGGCAGCCACGCGTTTGCCTCCGATGCGTGCGTCGCCCTCCGCTCCCTGGTGGGCCATGATCTGGCGGTAGGTGGTGTCCGACAGGT
>DATJFU010000276.1:0-3905 GCA_035495495.1 Bdellovibrionota bacterium | reverse complement strand
AAAGCTGAAATGGGAAAAGAAGCTCCACTCCGGCACGAAGTTCACGGATGTGGACGCCCATCCCGTGAAGGACGGCTCCACGCTCTTCGTCCCTTCGTACGACGGTTCGCTTTACTCGTTGAACGCCAAAACCCAAGAGGTGCTGTGGAAAGCGGACTCCGGTGGCGCTCGCCAGGTTCTGGTCGACGACTCCCGTGTGATCCTGCCGTCGTCTGACGGCACTGTTTATGCACTGGCCAAGGACAGCGGCAAAGTGCTTTGGAAGTTTCAAGTCGACGGCGGAGTGCCGACGCAGGTCGTGCAGGCGGGTCGCTATCTGATTTTCGGCTCCACGCAGCGGTACCTGTACGCGCTCGAGTCTTCGACCGGAAAGCCGGTCTATCGCTTTGACGTCGGATTCGGGAGCGGCTTCTATGGCAATCCCGTGGTGGATTCGGGCGGAAAACGCGTGTTTTTGCTGTCCGGCGCGGGAAATCTCTACGCCTTCGCGGTGGGGGGCGCGGCGCGCTCTTCGCGCTGGGACGTGACCCTGGTGCGGCCCAATCGTTTCTTTTTCGACGGCCGCGACGGTTTTTGATGCTTTACAAAGCTCTAACCCGTTGCTTAAATCGCGGCATTGGCTGCAGAAACAAAAGCTAAGGAGACCCAACTATGAAAACGATCAACAAGAAAAGCGCATCCAAGAGCGGCAAGTTCAGCTTCGTGAACGAGCTTCACGGCCAAATCCCCGCCCTCGCTTCGGTCACCCGCTCCGGCGAAGTGAAGATCAAGCGCAAGGCGCTGAAAGACACCATTGAAGGCGTGTTCAACGCCGGCGTGCTGGCTGCCGCTTCCGGCGAGCGCGTGAAGTTTCCCGTGATCGGCACCCTCGTCCGCAAGGACGTGCCCGCTCGCAAAGCCGCCCAAGGCAAGAACCCGTTCACGGGTGAGCCGATGACCATCAAGGCGCGCAAAGAGAGCAAGAAACCCCGCTGGTCCTTTCCCCGTGCGATGAAAGAGACCTTCGGTAACAAGAAACACTGGTAATCACTGAAGGCGCGGCGACGCCGCGCCGGAAGATCGCTTTGAACTGATTATTCAGTTCAGACAGGGCCCCGGGGCGGACACCCCAGATCGGCAACTCGGTCTACCGCTTCGGGGCTTTTTCAGGTTCGTAAAATGAGAAGGGCCGGCTTCGATGGTGTTCGAAGCCGGCCCTTCGCTTTTCCGGGAACCGGAATCAGTTCACGCCGGGATAGTTCACGTCGGCGTGGATCACGCTGAAGAGCTCTTCTTCATTGGCCTGCAGCTTGATCGAGTACTTGCTCGGGTCGGTTTCGTAGAGGCCGACACCGTCGGTGGTCATCTTGCGCTTCAGGAGACCCTTCTTGCTGAACACCTTCAGGTTATCGTAGCTCACCGCGCCCGCAGGGGCGGGCAGCGCCGACAGCAGGTACCGGTTTCCGGCCGGATCGTTGGAGTACGTGTTGTAGTAGCCGTAGCTATAGCTGCTGTACGTGTGGTCATGGGCGCGGGTAAAGCCCCAGGCGCAGGACTTGTCGTTGCAAGACGGTGAGAACGTGATGAAGATCGTCTTGGCGTTGGCCTCGCCGTTGTCGCCCTCTATGGCCACGATCTTGCCGCGCACGCCGCGCTTGATGGTCTCGCGGAGCTCCTTTTTCTGGAGCGACGTCGTGACGTCCGAGTGCACGTCGACCGAGGTCTGCTGGGTGGTCTCGCGCTCCACGATCAGGGTGCGGTTCAGGTAGACCCGCAGACGGGCCTGGCCGTCTTGGACGCTCGTGACTTTGGCGAGCACGTCGTCGGTCAGGTCGATTTGTTTGGCTTGGGCCTGGGCCGACAGGCCCGCGATCATCGTCGCCGCGAGGGCGATCAGGTTCTTACGCATGCTTCCTCCCGATCCAAAGGGATCTATATGCAGTGCGTCGTACCTATCCGGAGCATGGGAGTCAACATTGGAGGTAAAGACGTTATCCAATGGTTATGCTTACTGTTTCTGGCTCACGAGGCGAGCCAGGCCCCCGGCAAACGTCACGCTGCTGTTCGGGCAGGGGACCAGAACCAGGTCGGTGCCGCCCGCGTTCTGAAACGTCTTTTTTCCACGAATCCCGATCTCCTCGAGCGTCTCGAGACAATCCGAGACAAAACTCGGGCACGCGACGACCAGCCGGGCGACGCCCCTCTTGGCCAGCCCCTCGAGGAGGCTTTCAGTCGAGGGGCCGATCCATTGAGACCGGCCGAGCCGCGACTGAAACGAGATGGACCAGCGGTCGGAGGGCAGGCCGAGGCGGCTCGCGATTCCACGGGCGGTGGCCACGCACTGGGCCCGGTAGCAGCGCGGGTTGGCGGGCGAGTCCTGAAAACTACAGCCCTGCCCGCTGCAGGTGCCCGTCGGATCCGCGGCGCGGATCTGTGACAGCGGCAAACCATGAAAGCTGAAGAGGACGTGTTCCCGGGCATGCGGGCGGAGGATCTCGGCCCAGGAGTCCAAGAACGCGGGGTCGGCATGAAAGGGTTCCACCCACTTCAAGACGCCCGTACCGCCGTACACCTTGCGGTGGGCGAGGGTGGCCGCCTCCGCTGCGGCATCCCACGCGGCGGTGGAATGTTGGGGAAACAGCGGCACGGCCACGATCTCGTCACACCCCCGATCGCGCAGGCGCGCGAGGGCCAGCTCGATCGACGGGTTGCCGACGGCCATGCCGGCTTCGACGTGCCAGCCGGAGCCGAGGGCTTGAGAGAGGGCCTGGACCTGGGCCACCGTATGGATCAGAAGGGGCGAACCCTCCCGGGTCCAGATCTGGGCGTAGGCCTCGGCCGAGAGGTGGCTGCGGCGCGGAACGATCAGGAGGTTGACCAGAAGCCAGCGCAGGGGCCAGGGGAGCCCGAGAATGTGGGGATCCATGAGAAACTGGCGCAGGTAACGGCCTACGGCGCTCGGGTCGGGCGAATCGGGGGTCCCCACATTGATCAGAAGCGCCCCTAAGGGCTTCTTGCCCGCCATCTGGCCTGGTATAAGCTGGAACCCATGCATCTGGAAAGCAAGGACGTGGTGGAGCGGGCCCCTGACGTGGTGTTTGCGCTGGTGAGGGACGATCTCCCCAAGCTGGTGCCCTACATGCCCAACGTGGATCGGATCGAGGTCCTGAGCCGCGAGGAGAAGGGCGGCAAGGTCCACATCGTGAACCAGTGGTTCGCCAAGGCCGACATTCCCTCGGCGCTCAAGAAGGTGGTTAAGCCGGAGTACTTTTCGTGGAAGGACACGGCCGCGTGGGACCCCGACAAGAAGTGCGTGAAGTACAAGATTGAAGCTCTGGCCGCGAAAGGACTTTTTTCAGTCGAGGGGACCAACAGCTTTTTGCCGCTCGACGGCGGCAAGACTGAGCTCAAGATCTCGTGTGAGGTCGAAATCCGCCCGGAGGCCATCCCCGGGGTGCCGTCGTTTCTCGCCCGGGGGATCAAGGGCCCCCTCGAGGCCCTGATCAAAAAGATCATGGAGCCGAACCTGACAAGTCTGGCCCACCAGATCAACGAGTACTTCAAGAAATCCGGGGCTTAAAAATCGCGGTCTTAAGTCGCGCCAGAAACTTGGCGCCGACGCGGCTTTTCTGTTTTTGAATCAACGGCTTCTCCTAAAATTCCGAAAAGTTCGGTTGGACACGTGTCCGCATGAGCGAACTTTTGGAATCCGAGTACTACCCGATTCTCATCACGGCGATCCGCCGAGGGGTCGCTCTGCCCTTTGCCTGCTATCTCTTGCTCCGCGCTAATAAGCGCATCGTGAAGTACGTGGGGGCCGGTGAGGTCTTTCCGCAGGAGAAGTACGAGCGGCTCTGGAACCACCAGGTGCGCAAACTCCACATCCACGTGAGGGACATGGGGGCCTACGAGGCCTACATGAAGGA
>DATJFU010000275.1:0-5438 GCA_035495495.1 Bdellovibrionota bacterium | reverse complement strand
AAAGGAGCGGCCCCGCCGCTCCGGCAGAGCAGAGACCGGCAAGCCTTGCCGGTCCCCTTTCTTCCCCCTCCCTTCCACCCCTTAACGCTCCCCTTCTCCCCTCCGATAGGCCGGTGGGAGCAAGGAAGCTTTATGTTTTTCATTCTCGGTATCTCACTCGTCACCATGTGCGTATTTGGCGCTTTCGCCGCCCACGGCGGACACCTGGCGGTGCTCTACCAGCCGGCCGAATACGTGATCATCGCGGGCGCCGCGGGCTGCTCGCTCCTGATCTCGAGCCCACTCTCGCAGATCAAGGAGATCATCCGGCAGGTCATCGGCGCCTCCAAGGACGGGGGCCGATCCAAGGACGAATACGTCGAGCTCCTGCTCTGCCTGTACGAGCTCATCAAGACCGGCAAGGGCAACATCCTGGGCCTCGAGGCCCACGTCGAGAACCCCGACTCGAGCGAGCTCTTCAACCGCTACCCGAGCGTGCTCAAGAACCATCACGCCGTGCACTTCATCGCGGACACTCTCAAAGTGCAGATCAGCTCACCCGTGAGCCCCTTTGACCTCGAGGAGCTCATGGACACGGACCTCACCGCGGCCCACAAAGAAGAAGAGAAGGCCGCGAGCACCGTCGTGCGGATCGCCGACTCGATGCCTGGCTTAGGCATCGTGGCCGCCGTCTTGGGCGTCGTGAACACCATGGGTCACTTGGCCGAAGGTAAGGAGGCCGTGGGTCACAACGTCGCCGCCGCTCTGGTCGGAACGTTTCTGGGCGTTCTCTTGTCGTACGGTTACCTCAACCCCCTCGGCGCCAAGATGGGTGAGAACATCGAAGCCGAGGGCAAATACCTGGAGGTCGCCAAGTCCGGTCTCCTCGCCTTTGCCAAGGAGGCCTCGCCCAAGGTTTGCGTCGAGTTCGCCCGCCGCTCGGTCCCGCCCCACGTGCGTCCGAGTTTTGAAGAAATCGACCAGGCCACGTCCAACCTCAAAGGAAAGGCCGCGGCTTAACCGCTGAGACGGTAGGCAGTACCCATGGCATCGGCTGACAAGGCACCCATCATCGTCATCAAGAAGAAGAAGGCCGGCGGCCACGGGCACCATGGCGGCGCCTGGAAAGTCGCCTACGCCGACTTCGTGACCGCCATGATGGCGTTCTTTCTGGTGCTGTGGCTCCTGGGTTCGGATGAGCAGACCCGCGAGTCGATCGCCAGCTACTTCAACAACCCCACCTCGGCCTGGCGCCCGGACCTGCAGAACAAGAACCAGGCTCCCCTGGGCGAGATGACCGGCCCCGGCGAGAACCTGCTCACGGGCGCCAACGGCGCGATCCCCGAGGATCTGATCGAGCGGCCCTCCAAACCGCGGGTCGAAGAACCCCCCGGCACCGAGAAGCTGGGCAAGGAGAACCAAGGCCTGTCCAAGGACATCGCGCCCCCGGGCGAGCTCGAGGTCGAGATCATGCGGTTTGCCGTGCCCGAGGCGGCTCTCTTTGAGGCGGGCTCTACCCGCCTGGCCGCGAACGCCGGCGCCCTGCTCGACCGGTTCGCCAAGTTCCTGAGACAGTTCAAGGGTTCGGTCAAGGTCTCGGCGTTTCTCACGCCGGACCCGGGCGCCCAGGCCCATGGAGACGCCTACGAGTTCGCCATGGCGCGCGCCGTGGCCGTGGCCGACTACATGGTCGAAAAGCACTGGGTGGACCGGGGCCGGGCTAGCCCCCAGGTTCTGGACCGGCCGGGGCGCGGCCCCGCCGCGGCCAAGGGCACCTCACCCGCCGGCTCGGCTCCCGTCGAAGCGCTGCCGGAGCCGACCCGACGTGAGATCGAGCTCACCTTCGGCAACGAAAATAACCAGTAACCTCAATCCTTGGCGCAGACGGCCGTGTGCAAGGCGGTGTCCGTCAGGACCGACACCGGCGAGAGCACGTCCGTGGAGACGGTGCAGGTCGCGGTGTAGCTGCTATGGGTCGGCGAACCCGTGGTCCCGAGCTGCTTGTCGCTGAGTACCGTCTTGAACACCAGCCGGATCACGTGATCCGTCGCCGTGCAGCCGGTCCCTCCGGCCGGCTTGAAGCGCATGTCGTAGCGCCTGAGGGGCGAGAGGCCGCGCACGGCGATCCCCGTGCCGAATTGAGACTGGCTTCCCGTCTCGTCCAGCGTAGAGCCGTTCAACGTCGGGGCCGTCAGGAGAAAGGGCAGGCCGTCCGCCGTGATGTCCCAGATTTCGGCCTTGTGATACTGGCACGTTCCAGTTCCGGCGACCCCTGCGGGAATGGTGAAATCCACCTGCTGAAATTCCGCCTCGCCGGTCGGACTCCACCCGCCAAAGGTGAAGTTGGCCGCGCCGACACCGGCGGAGTACACGTGCACGGGGATGACGATGTCCGACGCGGTGGGCAGGTTGATGGGAGCGCTCTCTCCATAGATCGGGTAACCCTCGTCCAGGGCCGCGCAGCTCCCGTCCAGCGAGATCCGGCCCACGAACCCGACGACCCGATGCAAGCCCACCGGCAGCTTGACGACCCGGGCCGGAATCGTCAGCGTACCCGTCTGGATCTGGTCGCTGTCGCCGTTGCCCTCGATTGAGTTAGCCCCGAACCCGCCCAGGTTGAACGTGGCGTCGGTCACGGGGATCCGCATGCGATACATGCCCGGTCCGCGCACGGTGACAAAGAGCTTGTCCACCTTGCAATCGGTGGCGCGGCTGCTTCCAGAGGTCCGCTGGGGTCCCACGCCGGCGATCCTGACGTCGACCATCTCGCCGGGGCGGGGGCCGCAGCCGGCAAGGCCGACACCCAACGCCAGCAGGGCCGCGACCGACACCGCGGCGGCGACCGCCGCCCCCATGAGCTCACAACCCGCCTGATCCAGATTCTCAAACTCGTATTTCATCTCTCTCATCCTCAAGGCTTCAGATCCGTCGTGGCCTTAACCGACACGGGGAGCCTCAGGCCCCCGTCGAGTACCGGATCGTAGGTGTACTGGTCGGAGAGCGTGCGGATGAGGCGCAAGAGCGCGCGACGCTTCTGCGCAGGCTTGTCCTTTTGGATGTCATTGACGTCCTGGCTCGTGGCCGTTTGCCGGGGTGGAAGGCCGATCTCCCGGCGAAACTTGCGCAATTTCTCCGCGTCGATCTTTTGGACCGGAATCTGTGCCGGCGGCAGCGCGGGATCGTCGGTCACGCCGCTCGCGGCCGGCACCTCGATCTTACGAAACTTGCGGACATCGTTGAGGCTCGCGTCCGACATCTCGAGCGCCGCCTTGACGTCCTTGGGCCGTTCGGCCGGGAGGTAAAGGTCGGCGAGACCGTCGAGGGTCACAAAGGTTTGGGGCTTGCTGATATCCTCGGGGGCCTCGATCACCACCTGGGTGCCGCGCACCCCGAGCGTGGCCGTGCGGGTACGGATGCGAAAGCGCTTGCGGCCCTCGCTGCCGCTGCGGATCAAGGCGCGGGTTTTTCCGTAGCTGAGATCCAGGGCCGCCGCCTCGGTTCCACCCACGCCGCTGACGGAGAACTCGGAGACTTTGAACCGCGAATCCTCGTCGAGGTGGATGACGGAGTCGGTCCCGAGAAGGAGCGTCACCTTGCCCTTGCCAGTCTCGATCACCGAGCCTCGGAGCAGGGCCTGCCCCCGTTTGGCCTGGTCACCGTTGATCCGAACGTCCCCCTCGAGGTCCCCCACCCGGCCGACGACCTCGCTCAGCGAGCTCTGGGCCGCTTCGGAGGTGGCCATGGTGGTGGGCATGTGGCCGGCTTCGTCGGCGCGGGCCTGAATGGCGAGGATCATAGGCAGGAGGAGCAAGGGACCTAAGTTCCGGTATCGATTGCGTATCAACATCATCATCCTCCGCTACTGGTGCACGTCCCCGCACTGAATTTCCGCATGGCCGCTCGCGACGCTCACGATCGGACAGGTGCCGAGCGCCGATCCTCCGCCATCGGAGTTGATGCTGCCGCCGGCGGCAAAGTGCCGGGTCCTCATATGAAGGGTGGCGGTAGAAGCGCAGCCAGCGGCGGTCAGGGCGATGTCATAAGACCGCTCGGGCACGAGCCCGTAGGGATGCATGATAACCGTGGAGCCCGGATACACCCCCACCGAGACTCCGTACCTCAAGTCGCTGCCGCCCGCGGTGTTTCCGCCAATCCGGATCGGATCCTGGGGCAACGAGACATCCACGATGTCGGCGGTATGGATATCGCTGCAGGGACTGGGAGTCACAATGTGGGTCGAGAGGTTAGGCGTGCCCGAAGTATCGGCATCGATCTCCATGAATGGCCCCTGGGTGACACCAAAGGCCTGGGGACTCCCATGTTGCTTAATCCCCACCGGGTGCTCGAGAACCCAAGGAATCATGGTCACGCTGGAGGGCGGTTTCACCCCTTCAAAGGCCGCGAAGCTGTAGACGGGATATCCCTCGGCCACCGTTCCGCAGGAGGGGCGAACCGTACCCACGAGTTGAAAATAGATGTTGGTGCCGGGTGGGATGCCCACGGTAACGTCGGGCACCACGAGTCCGAGGGTGCTGGCCTGGAGCCCATTGACCGCGTTCTCAGCCCAACCCTGGCTCGTTACCGTGGCAATGACCACGCTAAAGTTGGCGGATGTGCTGATGGTGGCATTGAGACGATGGCGTGTCGGGACCACCTGCCCGCCGTTGTTTGGGTCGGCCCATACGTCCAGCACCATGTCCTGAACGGCGCAGTCCGCGCGCGCGCCGCCAAGAACGCCTTCAATCAGTCCCGCGAAAGGGGTCGCAAGGGCGCGGCCGCTGTCGCCACCAAAATGGACCCGAACCTCCCTTTGGGGCACCGGTCCGCATGCCGCGAGAGATCCCGCCAAGCCCAAGATGAGAAGTACGCGCTTCAACATCCGGCCCCCGTGCAAGCTATTCCACCGGAGTGAAGGACGTCGAAGTGGATTTTTGAGAGGCCCGCACCATCCGCGATGGGATCAAAGGGCATCGGCTGGAGTACCATGGGTGGCGGAGGCGGCGGAGGCGGCGGCAACCCCAGCTGGTCGACCTGCTGGAGCACGGCCGCCGGGGCCGGCGGCGGCGCGACCGATTTCTTGAGATGGTTGAGGTCACCTTCCGGCACCTCACCCGTCTTGAGGTGCGCGGGATCGGCCCCCTCGGCGACGTTCAACGTCTCTCCGGTCTTGAGCTCCATCTTCTGAAAATCGGCCGCGTTCGAGAGCTTGGGCTTGGGATCGTCGGGCCCCGGGTTCATGGCCTTGGCCGCCTGTGGAGTCTTGGGAACAAAGAGATCCGCCTGCCCCTCAAGGACCACGAACTTCTCTGGCGCCGCCTTGGGACTGTCGATGTAGAGCTGGGTCCCGCGCACACCCATGGTGGCCGTGCGGGTCCTGAACTGAAAGCGCTTGCGCGTGCCGCCCATGTCTCGGACAAGCGCGCGGGTCACTCCGTACTCGAGCTTAAGGTCAGCCTCTT
>DATJFU010000274.1:0-2275 GCA_035495495.1 Bdellovibrionota bacterium | reverse complement strand
TCCTCAAACCACCGGCGGAGACGCATGACCCCCTGGTGGATCCGGTCAGGCGCCGTGTGCGGATTGTAGTACTCGCCCGGAAACACGCGGTCAAAGAGGTCGCCGATCCGAAAGCGCCGAAACGGGTCGCTGCCCAGGGCTTGGAGCACCCGCTGGAGGAGCTGCCCCGTCTTGAGCCGGTCCTCGCCTCCCGAATGGGCGCCGCTCACCACGTCGAGCACGTAGCGGTCGCCCTCCCCTTTTCCGTTCTTGGGGGACGTCAGGTACCAGTCAAAGTCGACCGGCATTCCACCCATCTCCTGAATCTTGGGGAGAAGACGCTTCTGGAGTTCCGGAAATGGAGACCCGAAGTAGAGGCGAAGAAACAGCTCGCGGTTACCGCGGATCATGGCCTCGTGGTAGGCGATCAGGCGCCCGTCCTCCCAGGCCTGCAGCTCGGCCAACCGGTCGCGGGCGGCCCGCACGCGCCGCAGGGAATCCAAGGATTTCACGGGATCCAGCATGAGCTGCGCGAGCGACGCAAAGCCCTCAGAAAGAGCCTCATGGCGCGGGTTCTGCTCGGGGTAGAGACGCAGCCCCTCCGCGACCCGGTCCAGACACTCCTGCGGGCGTCCCCTCATGAGGGCGCCCTCGGCGCCATACATTTGGGCCAGGCGATGCAGAAAGCCGAGCTCGGTGGGGGACGTCTCATTCATGACGTCCTCGAGCAGCAGATCGGCGCGGTCGTAGTCGCCGCGGGCGCGGATCAACGCGGCGGCCAGGTGGGTCTTGATGGAGAGGACTCCCCGCCCCGTGCGGACCTTGGGATGAAAAAGGGCCCGCTCAAAGCAGGCGATCGCCCGGTCAAAGTCCCAGAGCTTCTGATAGACCATGCCCTGGACAAACAGCCACTGGGAGAGGCTGGGGTTGGGGTTGCCCTCCAGGAGCTTGGCCGCCTCACTGTGGGCGCCGAGCTGGGAGAGTGACGCCGCGTACTCGCATTTTTCAAATTCCGAAGGCCGCGCGGGAATTTTGCCGTGGGGGCGAACGTAACGGTTGAGGAGCGAAACCGCGTGCTCGGGCAGGTCGACCCGGCGGCACTGGTTGGCGATGTCGGCGATCGCGGCGCGGGGAATCCGTCCGCGGGCCACGATCTTGAGCAGCTCCTTGCGGACCTCCACCACCTGGTGGCTAAAGATCGCGGCGTCGAGTCTTCGGATGAGGTTTCGCCACTTCTCCTGCATGGGGTCTCCCGAACCTCCTTTTCGGCCTCCAGCGTTGAAAACTTGACAATATCAATCGTGTATCATAGACCTTCGCCCATGTTTACCGAACGGTCTTTCGTTAAATCATTGTTTTTAATGTCTTTAATGCTGGGATCCCTGCCTGCCTCTGCTGTTTACGACGGCATGCAGATCCCGGATTCCACCCTCCCGGCCGTCCGAAAGCTCCAGATCGGCTCAGGTACGTGCACTTGCACCGTCGTGGGCCCTCGAGTGGTGCTCACGGCAGGCCACTGCGTCGACGCGGCTGGCGGATCGGCCTCGAACCTCATGGTGAACGGCATCAAGGCCAAGAAATTCAAGGCGCACCCCAAGTGGGCCAAGGGCGCGGTTGATAAGGCCGGCTTTGACGTGGCCCTCGTCGCCTTCAAGCAGGACCTGCCCGGCACGCCCATGGGCCTCGCGTCCAAGACACCCTCGGTCGGCGACGCGGTGACGGTCATCGGCTACGGCATGTCCATGCCCGGCGCGGTGAACACGGTGAACGTCCGCCGCATGGGCACCAACACGGTGGCTCAGACCGACATGGGACAGATCATCGTCAATCGCGAGCAGTACTCCTCACAGCCCATCCCGCTCCCGGGCGACTCGGGGAGCCCCCTCGTCGACTCCGAGTCCCATGTGACTGGCGTATGCTCGCAGTACCTGGGCCCCCCCGCCATGAGCTACTACATGGCCGCATACATCGACATCAACGATCCCGAGGTGCGTTCGGGGCTCCGTGAAATGGCCAAGGACCTGGGCGTCAGCGCCCCGTTCTGAAAGCCAAGCCTCGACACGGGGGCCATGGTAAAAAGGTGGAATGAAAAATCCACTTCATACGCGCATCGGCCTGGCCATCGCCGCCGCGGTCCTCACCCTTTTTCCCGCCACTGCCTGGGCCCAGGATTTCGGCCTCGGCATCGTCGTCGGCCAGCCCACCGGTTTTACGGCAAAAATCTTTACCGGCTCGCGAACAGCCTTTGACGTCGACCTGGCCTACGACTTCGACAAAGCCCTGACCGTTCTGGGGG
>DATJFU010000273.1:0-5955 GCA_035495495.1 Bdellovibrionota bacterium | reverse complement strand
AGGAGTACCGCGGATCGTCCTGTTCCAAGAAAACGACCGTCGAGCGCGCAAAGCAGCTCTTGAGCTGTGAGCTGAAGCCCCCGATGCCGGCGAGAAGACGGTTGGTCTCCTCCACGCGGTCCTCGACGCTCTTGACGAGTGATTTCTGCGTATGGCGCAGACCCCGGGCAAAGGCACGCTCGGTCTCGTGCATGTTGAGGTCTTCGGCCATCATGGGCGTGATGTTGCCGGGCTTGTGGTACGGCGCCAGGCGCTGCGAATCCACTTCGGCCTCGTGCTGCACGCGGGCTTTGAACTCGGAGGCGCGTTCACCCTCGTACTGCCGGTAGGTCTTTAGGATGAAATCCGTGAGGGCCTTGCGCTGCGCGGGGTCCTTGAGGAACTCCACGACTTGCTCGGCCGCTTCTTTCATTTCGGGAGTAGCATCCGCCAGTTTGGCGCCATGCATTGCGTCATCGGCGGTTTTACCCGCAGAGGAGGAGGATTTCTTCTCAGACATACACGATCCCCTTTCAAGGGAGTCGAGGCGACACCTATGCCAGTTCCTAACACCGTGTCGGCGCCCGGGAGGTGGTGGTCCGGGCGTTCCTTCCGAAACGGCTTTCTGGAGAAATTCAGGAGGCGGAAACCGTTTCCGGCCCCGCCCCCCGCATTCCCCCGAAATCTATCAGCGGCCTCCGGCGGCGCGCTTGCGAACGACGTCGTCTTTCACGACGACGACCTTCTTGCCCGCGCCGGGATCGCCATCGCCGCCTTCCGTACCCAGGGCATCGCCCAGGTTCTGGAAGTCCTTCGGCTTGGCTTGGCGTTGCTGGTAAACCGTGTTGACCTGCTGGTCCATGCTCTTGTCGACCGCGATCTTGCTCAGGGCCAAGATGTACTTGGTCATGATGACCTGCATCTTGTCCTTGGTGACGGTGTAGTCCTTCATGGTGTTGACGTTGATCGAGAACATCAGACCGGAGTCGGTCTCGCGCGGATCCGCGTGGGTTCCCACGTAGAAGTCGCGATCTTTCTCCAGGCAGTCGAGCTGGTGCTGCCAGCCCTCTTTAGCTTTCTTGCCCAGCCACCAGGAGCCCAGCTTCTTGTGGCACTCGGCAATCTGTTTTTCGTACTCGGCCACGCGGGCCACGTACTCCACGCCGGCCTTCTCGCGCGACTCCTCGCTCATGTAGCGGAGGTCGAACGTGAAGTACTCGTCCGGGGTCTTGTCGGCCTCGGAGAGCAGATGCTGGCGCATCGTGAAGATGCACGAATTCTTGTCGTTTTTGACGTACTTGGGTTTCATGCCCGTGTTGGACACGATTTCGGCCAGAGTGTTCACGGCCTCATCCCACACCACCCGACGTAAGCTGCGGCCATCTTCGGTGGTCTCATGCTCGGCGTTTTCGTCGAGCGGATACCGCAGCTCGAAGTTTCCCAGGTTGATCGTAAAGATCACGCGCTCACGGTGAGCGTGATAGGGATCTTCTTGCTCCAGGTACACGACCGCGGAACGCGAGAACGAAGCTTTGATCTGGCGGTTAAAGCCGCCGACGCCGCGCAGGAGCGTGTTGATCTCGTCCACGCGCTGCTGGACGGTCTTCGTCATCGAAGACTTGGTGTGCTGGAGGCCGCTGACGAAAGCGGACTCGACACCGATCATGTTCAAATATTCGTACATCAACGAGCCGATGTGGCCCGGCTTGTGCCAGGGGCTGGCGCCCGAGAGCTCGCTGTCGTGTTCGTGCACGACGCGGTTGATGGTGCGTTCGACCGACTCCTGCTCGTAGGCCTTGTAGGTCTCCTCGAGGAAGTCCGTCATCTTCCGCTTTTCGCGGGGGTACTGCAGGAAGTCGATGAGACGACCTTTGTCGTTCTCAAACCGCTCCGGCGACGCGTAGTCGTCACCGCCGTCCTGGTACTGGGCGGCCGCGTTTTCGTGATGCTCTTGCGGAGCCTCGCCGCCCTGCTCTTCAGTATCCAGGCTGAAACGGTTCTTAGGTTCACTCATAAACGTTCCCCTTCAGTCCCACTCTTCGGCGCGTGCGCGCCGCAAACTTAAGCCTTCAAAACACCCGTGCTGACTCTGGTAACTCATCGACCCTGCGTGTAAATACTTGAGAACTTTAATCACGACCCAACTTCCTCAGTTTATTCATCTGCTTACGGAACCAGCCGGCGGTCACCGTATGGTAGCTGGGGCGGGTGGGGACCTCGATGTATTCGAGGTTCCGATTGTCCAAAAACGGCTCATCCAGGTTCATCGTGTCGTACGGTCCGCGGGGCCGCTCGGGGGCCGGGGCCGCCGACGGCCCGTGATTCTTGGTTCTCCAGATCCCTGCCGCGACCAACGCCATCGCCAAGAGGACCAGGAGCACCGCCACCCA
The DNA here is from genome assembly GCA_035495495.1 of Bdellovibrionota bacterium. Classification (GTDB taxonomy): domain Bacteria; phylum Bdellovibrionota; class UBA1018; order UBA1018; family JADZFF01; genus JADZFF01. The sequence goes on along the minus strand of DATJFU010000273.1, from coordinate 3,586 downwards.
GACCGCCATGGGCCAACCGGTGTCGGTCGCCTCACCCGTCGGTACGCGATCGGGTTCGGGCGTTGCCTGAAAGGGTTCGGGAGCGGGCGCTGTCTTTCTCGGCGGCGGCGCCTGGGCCACCTGCTTCTGAGGAGCCGGCTGCGGAGCCGGCTCGGGCGCCGTATCCACGCCCTGGAGAATCACCTTGCCCGTCTTGGCCATCCGGATCGTGCCGTCCTTGCCGAAGTACAGGAGGTCCCCTGGGTGGATCAGGTCCGGGTCGCTGATGCGATCCCGGTTGCGCTCGTACAGGCGTTTCCAAAACTCGGTGTTGCCGTACTTCCACTGGGCAATCCGAACCAGCCAGTCGTTTCTGCGAACGACGTAGCTGTCGCCCAGGTTCGCGGCCCGGTAAGAAATACGCTTGCCGGGTGGAAGCTGATCGCCCGGGCGATAGCTCAGAAACTGCTTGTTTTCGGCCTTGAGGCGCGTCCACCACGTGCGGTGGCCGTAGAGTAGGTGCGCGAGGCCGTTCAAAGTGTCGCCGGGCCGGGTGATGAATTCCTTTTCGACCGTGAGCCGCTTGTCGAGCGGCAGATCGGGCACAGAGGGCTCGATGACGACGCCGGAGATGGTGATGGTCTTTCCGGGCGGTGCCTCGGGGTAGTACGAATAGTCCCCGGCGGCGGGACGCCGGTGGGCGCGGCGGGCCTTACGGCTTGCGGGAGCGCGCGCCGGAGCTTCTTCCTCCGGATCGGCGACCATCTCTGGTGCCTCTTCTGCCTGGACCTGTGGCTGCGGCTCGTCCATCTGGTCGAGCGCACCCTGGTTGGGCACGACGCCCTTGAGACCGGTAGAGGTGCTGAGGGGCTTCACCCGCCGCTGGACCGAGATGTGGCCCGGCGTGCCCGGCTTGAGGGCCGTGGGGAGACCCTCGGCGCTGGCCGGCGTGGACCACAGGAGTAGCAGGAGCCCAAGGATCAAACGTTCCCCCGGGGACGTACACAGTCCCCCTCAGGAAATCGGCAGAATGTTCCGATTCATTAAGGAAGGACACACTTCAGTGGGTCCGGAAGAGTGAGCAACGATTGGGTACATGGGGGCACATGGTTGGAACGGCGGTGGCGCACATCGCGCATTGGGGTTGGGTTCCCTGGAGCCTGCTCGCGCTGGCCGGCGCCGCCGGGTACTCCGTGACCCGGGTCCTGCATGGTCTGCAGATGAGTCTCTACCTCGTCGATGGCGGGGCTGCGGCCATGGCCGATCCGGCACCCATCCCCGTGGCCTTCGCGGCCCGCAAGCACCGTCTCCTGAACACCCTCAAGAAACGGCTTTGGGACGATGACGTGACCCTGGTCCTCATGGACCACCGGCAGCGGGGCTACCAGTTTCGCATTCGTTTCGGCCTATGGCGCCGCTTTACACTAGAGACCCAGGTGCGCCAGGGCGCCGTCCGCCTCAACGGCAGGGAACTCGACGTGGGTCGCCGCTACGGGCTCCGCTCAGGCATGCGCCTGCATACGGGCGGGCGCGACTACCAAGTCGTGCTCACCCGCCGCAGCCATCACCTTCTCTGACCCTATCGTTAGAACGCGTAACCAAAGGTCAGACCGCCGGTCAGACCGACGGAGTTGCCGATGGTGATGTACGGAAACGTGATCCGGAACAGAAACCCGCCGTCCCCCCGGTACTCAAAGCCGGGACCGAAGACGAAGCCCACGCCCCCACCGGTGAAGGAACCGTAGCCCGAGGACGCGGTTCCGGAGAAAAAGACCACGTCCAGGCCGCCCGTGGCAAAGAACCGGCTGTTGCCATGGGAGAAGTAGTAATTGGCATAGACCGGCACGAAGAAGATCGTGGCGCCAGTCACCGGAAGAACCGAGGCACCCCCACCAAAGGCGAAGTCTTCGCTGAACTGGTGATCAAAGTTCAGGCTGTAGAGGCCGCCGCGACCCAAGAGTTCGAGGTTGATCGTGTTCGGGCGGGTCAGGGCCACGGATTCACCCGTGTCCGCCGAGGCAGCGGCCTGATGGGGCTTGGCGGGACCGGCCCAGGCGGCGGTCGAAAAAACGGCGGCAAGGAGGGCGACGGCGGCGCGACGAAGAGTCATGGTGAGTTCCTTCTCAGTTAGGTTTCAGATCCATAAGCATGGGTCCCAAATTCCAAAAATTCAAGTGTGCTAAGGTGCGCCCATGGATCCGGCGCTCGCATCTCTTTTTGAGGCCGTCCAGGAGGCCTGCGCCCCCGGACTCTGGTCCCGCGGGGTGAGCCTGTCCCGCGACCTCAAGCCCCTGGTCGAGTCCCGCTCCGCCGACGAGATCCGCCTCCGCCTTCCGGTCAAGGATCGGCCCGTGGCTCCGCTCATCACCCTCTGGCCCGCGGATGCCGAGTGGCACTGCAACTGCGGATCCAAGGACGACCCCTGCGCCCACGTGGCCGCCGTCGTGATCGCGCTCAAGGCGGGCCGCGTGGCCGAGACCGGCGCCGAGACGCCGGTGGCGGGCGCCGCCGCGCAGGTGATCTACCGATTCTCGAAGGCAGCGGACGGCGCGCTCCAAGTCGAGCGACTCCTCCGCCGCGGGCAAGAGATCACTCCCCTCACCTCGCCGCTCACGAGCCTCGTGGGTGGAAGGCAGGCGGGCCGCACCTCGGGGCCCCCGGTGGCCGCCGCGCAGGCCGACTTCGCGGCCGAACACGCGCTGGGCGCCTGGGCCAAACGCCCGGGCCCGTCGGCCCCGGAAAGCTCGGCGATCCCGACCCTGCTCAAGGCCCTCGAGGATCTCCAGTCCTGCTCCTACGGCGAGGCTCCGGTCCGCACCTCCGGCCGCGCGCTGACGCCCCGCGCCCGCATCGTGGACGAGGGCCCTGGGATCCGGATCTCTTCGATTCGCGACGCCTCGATCACCGAGCGTTTTAGAAACGGCGCCGTTCTCCGCGGAGGCGTTCTGCATCCGGCATCGAGCGGCGGCCTCACCGACGAGGAGCGCCGGCTGCTCGACGGCCAGGGCACCTGGATCGCCCCGGAGCGCCTGCCGGATTTTTCGGCGAGGATTCTGCCCAAGCTCGAGGACAAGATCGCGATCGAGATCGAGACCCAGAAGCTGCCGAGGGAACCGGGCGGCCCGCCCCGCGTCCTGCTCTACGCCGAAGAGATCACGGGCGAAGCCGACGACGACCTCCTCGCCATCACTCCCCGGATCGTCTACGGCTCTCCACCGGTCGCGGCCCAGTCCTCGCTCGCGCGGGACATCCCCGCGGAGCAGACCCAGGCGCTCAGGGTTCAGCGCGAGCTCCAGATCCGCGTGGACCAGCCCCTCACCCTGCGAGGCTCGGCGGCGGCGGCCTGGGTGGACGCACATTCCACCGCGTGGGAGATCGTGGGACCGGGGCGTGCCCGGTTCGAGACACGGGGCGAACTCACCCCGCGTCTGTCTGCGCGCGAGCTCGGCTCCGACGGGCCCGAACTCCTAGAGCTCAGCCTCGACTTTGATCTGAACGGAGCCAAGGCCGACGCCGGCCGCGTGATCGCTGCGTGGAAGCGGGGCGAAGAGCGGGTTCCGCTCCTGGGTGGCGGATGGGCCCGCCTGCCCAAGGAGTGGCTCAAGAA
>DATJFU010000272.1:0-9841 GCA_035495495.1 Bdellovibrionota bacterium | reverse complement strand
TCCTCGTACATGTCGAAGAGCACGCTGGAAAATTTCAACATCCAGATGCGGCTCAAGCTGCAAGGCATCGGCGCCGCGCTGCGATTCGACGACGGCTACACGGTGGTCGAAGAGATCATCCCCGGCGGCGCCACCGACCGGGCCAAAGCCTTGCAACCCAAGGACAAGATCATCGCCGTCCAGCAACAGGGCCAGAAGCCGGTGGACATCATCGACATGAACCTTCGGGACGTGGTCAAGATGATCCGCGGCGCCAAGGGCACGCCCGTCATGCTGACCGTCCTCCGGGGCGGCGCCTCGACCGAGCGCAAGGTGGTCACGATCGTTCGCGACAAGGTGAACCTCGAAGACCAGGCGGCCAAGCTGACCTACGACACCCGCAAAATCGGCAACCGCAAGGTCAAGCTGGCGGTCATCGACCTGCCGTCGTTCTACGGGGATGCGTCACTCAAGGAACGCTCCAGCTACGCCGACATCCGCAAGCTCATCGAGAGGGCAAAGAGGGCCAAGGCGGACGGACTCCTTCTCGACCTCTCCCGCAACGGCGGCGGTCTTCTGGACGAGGCCGTTCGCATCTCCGGGCTCTTTATCCACAAGGGTGGAGTCGTGGCCGTGAAGAACGCCAAACAGAAGGTGGACATCCTCGAAGACCAGAACGAAGAGCTGCTCTACGGCGGACCCTTTGTGATCCTCACGTCCCGCCTGAGCGCGTCGGCGTCCGAGATCTTGGCCGGTGCCATGAAGGACTACAAACGGGCCGTCATCGTGGGCGACGACCAGACCTTTGGTAAGGGCACGGTCCAAGCCGTGATCAACCTGCCCCCGACCCTGGGCGCCCTCAAGGTCACGACCAGCATGTTCTTCTTGCCCGGGGGCGAGTCGACCCAGCGCCAGGGCGTGCACAGCGACGTCGTGGTGCCGAGCCCCTTCAGCACCGACGAGTTCGGCGAGCGGGCCCTGCCCAACAACCTGCCCGAGCAGGCCATCGCGCCCTTTGTCTACCAGGACAGCTCGTCGCACATGGACAAGGACTGGACCCCGGTCTCGACCGATCTGGTCTCGCGTCTCTCCGAGAAGTCGGCCAAGCGCGTGGCTTCGAGCGACGAATTCAAGAAGATCCAGGAGCAGCTCAAGAAGGCCCAGGAGAATAAGGGCATCGTCCGGCTGGCCGACGTCCTCAAAGAGCAGGCCGACGCCAAGAAGACCAAGAAGCCCGAGCTGACCCGCAAAGAAAAAGAAGACAAGGAGCGGGGCCCCGAGTTCAAGGAGGCCCTCAACATCCTGGCGGACATGGTGACTGACTCCGCGCCCCTCGCGAGCGACAAGAACGCCAACACGGCGGCCAAGTCCCCGAACTGAGGTCGGACGAGTTTCTTACCGCTGTTCGGCGAGGCTGCGGCCGGCTTGGGCCGGGGTTCCTTGGGCCACGAGCGCGTCGCCCGTGCGGCTGATTTCTCGAAAGAGGGCGGCATAGCGGCGGGTGGAAGCTTGGGCCTCCTGGCCAAAGCCGCTCCGCTCACCCACGCGGACGGTCTCCATTCCACCCACGCGAGCCGTGCGGAACGGAGCCAGCACCAGCCCGTGGCGGGCAAGCTTCTGGACCCGTGACTGGGACGCCGACTGAGCAAACACGGTCGGCGAGATCACCAGAACAGACAGTAATACCAAGTAGTTAACGGTTTTCATGGGCCAACTCCTTCTGGCCTCGGCGGGCTGCCGAGGAGGGGAGCATCCAGCTCCCGTTTCGAAATCACACCAGGTTTAATAAAGCATGTCAAACCGTCGGCGCCTTTTTCTGCACTGGAAATTCTTACAGGGGTAACGGGAAGAAACCCCACGATTCCACCCTCTTCCTCGCGGCGCGCGTTACATGGCGAGGGGGGATCTTGCAGGATGCGCCGGGGCGCGGCATATCCCTTTGCGCGGCGCAATGCCAAAGGCCGCGTGGATCAACGAATGATCGACTGGGGGGTTCTCTTTACATGTCTTTCCGCCGCCAATTGCTCTTGCTGCCGTGTCTCTTGGTCTTGTCCGGGTGCCAGCAGGTGGATCTCACCGCTGGCGCAAACCTGGTCTCGGATCGCGCCGACGTCATCTACGGCGACGATAACCGCAAGGACCTGAGCCAGGTCTCCGATCCTTTCTGGCTGGAGCGCGCGGACGCCACCGTCGCGCTGATCAAGGCCGATAACATCACCGACATGGGCGGTGGCCGCAGCCACATCGACGCCTCGAGCTTCGCGGACTCCAACATGCTCTGCTCCAGCGAGCCCTTCAGGGACCAGGCCGCGGCCGCGTTCTGCTCGGGCTTTCTCGTGGCCCCGGACACCATGATCACCGCCGGACACTGCATCAGCGACCAGGGCGACTGCGACGCCACACGCCTGGTCTTTGGCTTCTCTCTGCGTAACCCTGGGGCCGTCGCCACGAACGTGGCCACCTCGGACATCTACTCCTGCGCCAGCATCGTCCACAGCCAGTCCATCGGTGACGGGGCCGACTTTGCCGTCATCAAGCTGACCCGCGCGGTCACGGGCCACCAGCCCCTGACCCTCCGCCGCGAGGGCGCCCTGGCCGTGGGAGATGGCCTCACCGTCATCGGCCACCCGGCCGGCCTGCCGACCAAGATCGCGGGCGGAGCGAACGTGCGCGCGCTGATGAACGGATTCGTGCGAGCCAACCTGGATACTTACGGTGGAAACTCGGGTTCGGCCGTCTTCAACAGCCAGACCGGCGAAGTCGAAGGCGTTCTGGTCCGCGGCGAGCAGGATTTTGAGTACAAGGACGGCTGTTACATTTCCAAGCGCTGCGCAAGCGACGCCTGCCGCGGCGAGGACGTGACGAAGATCGCCGAGGCGCTCCCCTACGTGGACGGCACCGCCCCGACCGGGCCCGCGCCGACCACGACGCCCACGCCGCTCCCGAGTTCCACGCCCAGCACAACGGCCGTGTTCGCTTCGGCGAACGCCGCCGTCGCGATCCCCGACGCCAACCCTGCCGGGGTTCTCTCGGTGATCGCCGCGGCCGACGCTCCCCGGGGCCGCCGCGTGTTGGTGACCGTCGACGTCCGCCACACCTACCGTGGCGACCTCGAGATCTCGGTGATCACCCCCGGTGGCCGCGAGATCCTCCTCAAGGAACAATCCTTCTTTGACGGCGCGGACAACGTGCAGGGCACGTACGGGCTCGACCTGACCTCTGCCCAGAGCCTGGCTCCCCTCTCCGAGGTGAACCTGCCCGGGCCCTGGATGCTCAAGGTCGTGGACCGCATGTCGGCCGACACGGGCACCCTCGTGGGCTGGAAGCTCACGTTTCAGGGCCAGATTTAAGCGCCAGATTTAAGCGCCAATTCCAAGCGTTAGACGACCAGCCGGCCCACCAGATCGGAGGCCGAGACGACCGGCATTTCGGTGCGGACCGTGCGCACGGGCACGAACTCCATGCGCCATTCGGTGCGCATCCCGTCGGTGAAGGGTTCCTCGTCATAAGTGCGATAGATCGCGCGGCTTTCGAGCGCCGAATCGATGGCGATTCTCAGTTCGGAGGCCCCGTAACCCATGGGGGCTAGTTTATCGCGGGTTGCGGCCCCGGAGAATGTGTCTCCAGGTACCCCCCGAGAAGGGCGTCTTTCTCCTGAAAGCGCTGAAGGAGCCAGCGCTCGAGCTCCTGCCGGCCCGCCGGGAGCGTGTCGATGGGATACCGCACGACCTTGAGCCGCGCGTGTTCGACCCGGCCCTCGAACATCTGCCAGAGCGTCGGGATCCCTTCGGGAAACTGCAGCGTCAGGTCGTAAACCGCGCCCACGTGGGTGCGCAGACCTTCGACCGCCGCGACGAACCCGCGGGTCCTGGGCACCAGGACGTGGGAGTAAATCGGGAGACCCGCCTTGACCGAGAAGCGCTGGGAGCGCTCGATCTTCTTTTCGGTGATCCGCGTGCCCTCGGGAAACGACATGAGCCAGATGGGCAGGCGCTCGCGATGAAACGCGGCGAAGGTGCCCATCACCGACTCTTTGTCCTCGGTCCAGGCCCGCTTCACAAAGAGGCAGCCGAGCATCTGCATGCCCCAGCCGATCAGGGGCACGTACTTGAGGCCCTGTTTCACCACCCACTTCATGTCGCCGAGGCGGCCCTTGGACTGGGCCAGGCACATGAGCACCGGGATGTCGGACATCTGCTGGTGGTTGCAGATGACGATGGCGTCCTCGCCGTAGGGCAGGGTGTCGCCCTCCAGTTCGAGGCGCATGCCGTAGATCTGCTCGAGCGACCAGACGCAGATGCCCCACCAGAACCCGGCGCAGGCCCGGTTGATCTTGCGGTAGGCCGGCCGGGAGATGGGCAGTAACAGCACGCCTACGAGCTGGACGAGATTGACCGGGAGAAGCGCCCCCATGAGAAGTCCGGAGGTAAAAGCCCCCCTCACCACGTAGACCAAGCGACCCGCGAACGTGGGGGCCGGTGCCAGACGCCGAATGGACATGGAGCCAGGATCTACCCCTCCGTCACCCGGTTGACAACCCGCTCACCGCGCAGGGGTGCCGTTTGCATTCCTCATACGGAAACGCCGGGTTACACTGGTTGCAGGGGCACACGCATGGACGCGTTTCTCGTTCGCAGAAGCGAAAACCACATGGCCACGACCTTTGAATTCGTGGTGAGCGTCCCCGCCGTCAGGACGGGGGCGGCGGAGCGCATTCTGGCCGAGGCCCACCGCGAGGCGGGGAGGCTGGAAAGGTGCCTCTCCGAGTTCATCGCCGACAGCGACGTGGGCCGCCTCAACGCCGCGCCCCCGGGCGTCGACGTGGCCGTCGGTCCCGACTGTCTCGCGCTCCTCGCCCTCAGCGCCCGCATCAACCGCCAGACCGGCGGAGCCTTTGACTGCACCGCCAAGACCCCGGGCGACGTCTCGCGCACCGGCCGCCTCACCTGGGACACCACCCAGGGCACCGCACGCCGCGGACACGAGGCGGTTCGCGTGGGATTCGGAGCCATCGGCAAGGGTTACGCGCTCGATCGCGTCCGCCTTCTTCTCGAATCCGAGGGCATGGGGGACTACCTCCTCGTCGCCGGCGGATCGAGCATCGTTCTCTCGGGTTTCGCGGCCCGAGGCCGCCCCTGGACCTGGATGTGGGGCTGGACCAAAGACGCGGACGGCAAGCCCGCGGGCCGCGTCTTCTCGCACGCGAGCGGCGCTCCGGTCGCCCTCGGCGTCTCGGGCACCCAGGAGCAGGGGCTGCACGTCCTCGACCCCGCTTCAGGCCGCGCAGCCGACGTGAACACCAGCGCTCTCATCGCGCACCCCTCGGCCGCCGCGGCGGATGCGCTCTCGACGGCTCTCTTTGTCCTCGGCTGGGAAAAGGGCTTTGACCGCATGGCCGACGATGCCGCCGTGCCCGGAGTGGCCTTGCTCGATGGCCGCCAGGTGCCGCGGTGGAATGGCGTGTTTCAGCGCCTCTGGGGCCCGCTCGACGAAACCCCGGCTCCCTACTCGTCTCGTGGCTCGTTCACGGCGGTGGGGCTCACCGCCGCGGCCCTCCTCGCGCCCGCGCTCGTCCGCACCGCCCGCGCCGAAGACGAGGCGGTGGATCTCGGCGCTCTCGGCCTCAACGATTTCAACCCCTACATGGTCGAGCGGCATTCGGCTTGGATCCTACTTCCGCTCCTGATGATCGGAATGGTGTGCATCCACCTCATTCGACCCAAGCGCCGGGCGCGGCTCATCACCAAAGCGACTTCAAACCCATCCAAAGGAGCGACGACATGACGTTGAAGAAATCCCACCGGTTCGTTTCAATTCTGGCCCTGGTTCTGATGCTCGAGTCCGGCATGGCGGGCGCGGTGGAACTCGAAAAGAAGGGCGCGGCTCTCGCCGCCGTCCTCGGCACCACCAAGGTGTTTCAGTACAAGACGGGCATCCCCGCGGGCGCCGATCCCAAGGGCGAGATGGTCCCAGCCGAATACGGCGTGTTTTACGACAAGGATGCATCCGGCAAAGCGACAAAGATTGCCGTCGCGCAAACCTGGATCTGGGAGAAGCAATGCCGCCACGGCTGGGTCGTGGGGCTCGATGCCAAGACCTCCAAGGTCCAGACCGTGCACTTTACCGAGATGCAGTGCCCGCACGCCGAGCCGGTCAAAGGCAGCTTCAACGACCAGTTCGTGGGCAAGGGCCCGGCCGACGTCCAGACCCTCGTCGAGAAGGTCGACACGGTGGCCAAGGCCACGGGGAGCGCCATTCTGGCCGCCAAGGCCGTGAAAGTGGCGATCCAGCAGGCCTCTGCCCTTCAAGGCAAGATCTAGAGAGCCGACGGGGATGTTCGGAACCCCCACCCGCCGAGTCCGCATCGTCGTTCAGGCGGCGGTCTTCTGCCTTTGGGTGTCGTTGATCCTGGCGACCCGCAATCCCATGGATGCGTGGATCGCCAGGACCTTGCCCGTGTCCCTCATGCTCCGGATCGATCCCCTGGTCATGACGGTCGTCTGTGGTGGAATGCGGATGGCGGTCACGATCACGCTCCTGGGGTTCGTGACCCTGGCGGTGAGCCTCGCCTTGGGTCGCGTGTTCTGCGGGTGGGTCTGCCCGCTCGGCGCCACGTTCGACGCCTATGGCTGGTTTCTCAAGCGGCTGCGGGTGCCCTTTGAAGGCCCCTCGCCCTCCTGGTTCCGCGCCAAGTACTACCTGCTGCTCGCGATCCTGATCTTCGCGGTGATCGGCGGCGTGAGCCCGCTCATGGGCTTTGACCCCATCGTACTCATCACCCGCACGGCCGCGGTCGTGATCAATCCCTTTCTCCGCAAGGGCGCCGAGATCGGTTTCGGCGCCGAGATGCTCACCGGCAAGCACGGCTGGTTCGTCGACGGCGCGACCCTGGCCCTGTTCCTGGCCATCATGACGGGCACGACCAAGCTCTCGCGCATCTGGTGCCGGGCCGCTTGCCCCCTCGGCGCCTACCTCGCCCTTCTCTCGCGCAACTCGATCCTCCGACGGGACACGCGCGGCTGCGTCCACTGCAACATCTGCTCAAATCACTGCCCCACGGGCGCGATCGACTTCAAAAACGCGGAGATCTACAACGAGTCGGAGTGCATCAAGTGCTTCTCCTGCTCGCAGGAATGCCCGGTCGACGCCAACTTCTTCACGATCAAGACGCCGTTTCCGGCTTTCAGCAAGAGCCAGTTTCCGGTGTCGCTGGAGCGCCGCCAGGTTCTAGCCACGACCGCGGCCGTGGCCGTCGCCGCGCCCGCCCTCCAACTGGCCGCGGGCGAGCCCCTCTCATCCAAGAAGCTGATCCGTCCTCCCATGAGCCGCGAGGAGCGTGACTTTCTCGCGAGCTGCATCCGCTGCGGCGAATGCATGAAGGCGTGCCCGTCCGGGATTCTGAAGCCCGCGGGCCTCGAGCACGGAATCCGCGCCCTCTGGTCCCCCGTGATGGTGGCCACCGAGGGGGCGTGCGTAAAGGGTTGCAACGCGTGCTCACAGGCGTGCCCGACGGACGCCATCATGAAGTACCCGATCGAGAAGAAGTACGCGTTCAAGGCAGGGACCGCGGTATTCGACTCCTCGCGGTGCATCAGCCACACCGAAAACAAGTTCTGCAGCGAGTGCGTCCGCGCGTGCCCGGTCGACGCCATCGCATTCGTCGACGGATGGACCCCCGAGGGCGGCGTGCGCCACGGCGTGGCCACCGAGCAGCCGGCCCCCGACGGCCAGACTCCGGCCCGGCCCGTGAAGGTGATCTATGACAAGTGCATCGGCTGCGGCGGCTGCGAGTTCGCGTGCAATCACATCGTCATGGGCCAGCCGGCCATGACGACGACGTCGTTCGGGCGCGCCAAGCCGAGCTCCGTTCCCCTCACCGTTCTTCTGGTGGGACTCCTCGCCGGCGCGGCTTGGACCTCGACTCCGGCCCAGGCCGGCCTGACGATCACGCGCACCATCGAGCGTGACTACGAACAGATCAAGAACAACGCCGAATCAGCGCCCGCTCCCGCGCCATCGAGCCCACTCACCAACACGGCCCAACCCCCCTCCGGCGGCGACTCCGGCGCGGTGGACCTCTCGGCCCTGGACTCGGGCGCGCCGCCCTCCGGCGGTCCGCCTCCCGGAACCCCGGGCGGTCCCGCCGCCAGCCAGTACACGCTCCCGGGCGGAATGGCGCTGCCGGTCTTCAAGGTCTACTTCGACTTTCTGTTCTACCTGCGCCCCAACAAGGGCAACCTGAGCTTTGACAGCTTTCACAACCTGCTGCTCTTTGAGTTGATGCCGGATCCCAAGGTCCAGTTCAGCTTCGAGGTCCGCCAATCGCCGCGGTACTACGAGCTCGACTACAACGTCTCCGAGAAGTTCAAGATCCGGTTCGGCAAGATCTGGATCCCCTTCGACGACATGTCCCCGCACAACATCTTTGGCGGGCGCATCAACACCTCGCAGCTCTCCCCGGGCAACGCGACCTTTCTGCCCGACCTCTGGGCCGAACTGGGCGTAGGCCTCAAATACACGCTGATCGACACCAAGGCGCTCAAGTTCGATGCCGACGGCTACATCGTCAACGGATTCCGTGACGGCGGCACCGACCCCACGGGAAACAACGAGTCCTACCCGTCCTTCGGCACGCCCGGCACGGCGGCCGACAACAACCGGGATAAGGCCTTTGGCGGCCGCCTGCACGCGACCATCGCCCGCAACTTCGGCCTCGGGACTTCGTTCTACACAGGCCGCTACAACTCCCAGAACGAGAGCAAAGAAAAGCGCATCACCGCCATAGGCTTCGATGCCCAGGCCCGGTTCGGACCCATCGAGACCCGCGCCGGCCTCGCCACCATGATGGTCGACGCCGAGACGACCACGTACAACCGCGGCGGCCTGTACGGAGAGGTGGCCTACAAATTCGGGGCTGAAAAGCGGTGGAAGCTCCTGGCCCGCGGGGGCACGGTCCAGCTCGACGACCGCGTCCTCGACGTCACCGACGAACAGATCATCGGCGGCGAGATCGCGTACCGGCTCGGATTCATTGAGCTATCCTTTGAGCACAGCCGCGATCTTTTGATCCGGACGCGTAAGGACAACTACACGTTCACGGCCTTCAGGGTGGTCGTCGCGCTTTGAGGACCAAGGGAGTAGAATAAAAGCATGTTCGGCTTGAGCCTCGGTCACATCCTCATTCTGTTCGTCGTCGTGCTCCTTTTTGGGGCCAACCGCCTCCCCGAACTCGGCGGAGCGCTGGGCAAGGGACTCAGGGCCTTTCGCAAGGGTCTCGAGGGACCGTTGGACGACGATGAGGAGAAGAAAAAGAAGATCGACGGCAAGGATGACGCTAAGGACGGCGAGAAGCCGTCCAAGGACTAGGCGACTTTCTTGCCCTTGCTCGGCGCCGTACGCACGTCGTCCGCGCCGATGGGTGCCGGGCCGTGCTCTCCCGGGATATGGACCGTGAAGTAAGCCTCCTGGTGCACGTGGCGTGAGGCCACGCCGTGCCCGTCGGTGAGGATTCGCTTCACCTCGGCGATCATGCCGCCGTTGCCGCAGATGTAATAGTCGGACGAGTGCCACGCCCAATCCGTCGGCAGGCTCCGCAGGTAGTCGGTCACGCGGCCCTTGAAACCCTTCCACCCCGGGCTCGGCTGGCTGATGGCATTGACCACCTTCACCCCGTTGGCCTCAAAGAGCTCCTGGTACAAGACCTCGTCGTCGGTACGGGCGCCGTAGACGATCATGGCTTTTTCTGGCGCGTGCTCCTGAAAGTAGTCCGAAAGGAGCATCGCTCTGAACGGCGCGATGCCCGTGCCCGTGCAGATGAAGACGACCTGCCGGCCGTCCTTGGGCGGGTGGTAAAGAAAGTCGC
>DATJFU010000271.1:0-3152 GCA_035495495.1 Bdellovibrionota bacterium | reverse complement strand
GTAAGTGTACTCCGCGCCCGCGCCGATGCCGGTGCCCGCGATGTTGTTGAGGTTGACGCTCACCTTGGTGCTCAGGTGCGAGGTGTCGTACAGGTCGATGTACTTCTTGTCGCCGTTGTCACCGGCGAACTCGCCCCCCTGCATGACCGCGGAGTAGCTCACCTCGCCGGTGGTCTCGAGGTGACCGACGGGTCCCAGTCCGATGCCCAGGCAGCCGCCCCAGGCCGTCGTGATGGCCACGTCGTCGCTGTTTTCGCCGACCACCTTGGAGTGACCGGCGGTCAGGCCGATGGGTTTGCCGTAGGCGCAGACGTCAAAGGGCACGCCGTTGATCTCCCAGGCCTTGTGGAGGCCGAAGTTCAGAAACGAGATGTCCGCCACGCTGTGGGTCGTGTTGAGCTCCTTGGATTTGTCGTAGACGTACTTGGCCTTCACGAGGTCGAACGACGCCGTGAACGTGGGGCCTACCTTGGCGAGAGCCGCTCGAACTTCGGCTTCGGTCGCGCCCGGTTTCAGGGCCGCGCGGGCCTTGTCATAGTTGTAGAGCTTGCCCTCAAAGGCCAAGAACGAAACCGAGGGGCTTTCGACGTGGAGGTTCGTCACGTCAAAGTCCTTGTCGCCCTTCTTGGCGGTGACTTCGACTTCTCCGCCCACGCCGAACTTGAACACGCCGGCGATGCTCTTGGTGCCGTCGTAACTCGTATGGTCATCTTCTTCTCCAAACAGGTAGACGTCGTGTCCTGCTTTGAGCTTGGCCGACATCTGGCCGTCAGGGTTGGCGCCCACCTGGATCACGCCCTGCCACTTAGTGGTGTGGATCTCGCCGTCCTTGAACGAGAGATCCAGAAGGGTCGCCTCGGTGTCCGAGGGCGAGACGGCCGGGGCCGAGCCGGCGCCGTCCGCGTGGGTGGGGGTCGAATAAAGGCCGAAAATGACCGCGGATACCGCGGTCAAAAAAAGGACGTACGTTTGCCTGTGCCGATGCAAGGTCGGGTTCATGGGTCTCTCTCTCCTATACAAACCTAGGCGATCATTCGCCGGTTATTGAAACAGGATAGAGAAACGCCCGCCTGATCTGGGCTGATCAAAACTGGCGCGATTGTCCGCTGGTTTACTCGACCGCGGCGTTCGTCTCGAGCTCGTAGGCCCCGTGGATGAGGCTCCGGGCCCACATCAAGAACTCCGGCGGCGTCAGGTCGCGGCCCATGAGCTTGTGCAGCACCTGCTGAAGCTGGGGCGTGACCTGGAATTTGAACGGGTCAGCGGCCAACGAGCCTTCGCCCTCGTCGGCGCCGGCCTGGTTGTTCCAGCGCCACCAGAAGACCTTGTCGGCCTCGGCGACGGCGCCGCACTGGGCCTGGATGCCCGAGCCGGTGCACCCGCGATTGTCCCAGACCTCGAGCTGCATCTCGCGAAACGCGCCGTGCATGGTCATGTGGTCCTTGTTGGCCGAACCACTGATGATCACGGCGGGACCGGCGCCCGCGACGCGATTGCCTGAGGCGTCGAACCCGTCCACCGAGATCGTCTTCATGTGGTACTCGATGTGGAACTCGTCGCTCTTGGGGATTTTCTTCCAGCGGAACTGGATGTTGGGCCAAGCGACCTTCTTGGTGACGACACCCTGGCGGTTGACCTCGAGCTCCTTGTACGTGAGCAGGTCGGCGTACAGGGTGTTCGGAAACCCGCCCAACGGCGATGCCGTGGCGTTGGAGTCCTCGGAGACGGGTTCCAGCATGATGTAGATCCTGACGTCGGGGGAGTTGCGCGCCTTTTCGAGGAGCTCTTCAACCAGACGGCGGTCGTACAGATACTGGTCGTTGATGATGATCTGCTTCTTGGCGGCGCGGATGGCGAGCACGTCCTGATCCAGGCAGCCCATCACCGAGCCGTCGACGTTGTTCTCGCCCAGACGGACCGTCGTGTTCTGCGCTTGAGCGGCCACGTTGGTGAGCGCGGAACGCGTCGGCACCGAGCGGCCACGGGCGGCGTCCCAGCGGCGGGCGAGGGGGTCGAAGTCGGAAAGCGCCGCCTCGATCTGTCCGTTGTTCATGGGCTGGCGGCCCACGCCGCCGAACGTGAGGGCGTACCAGAAGTCCCAGTAGTAGCTGTCCTGCACGGCCACGGCCGCGGGACCCGTCACCTTGGCCACCTCGTCAAAGGTCATGCCGCCGGAGCTGTCGGTCCAGTTCTTGGAGCCCACGTAGGCCGTGGGGGCCGCGTCCGCCCAGAGGCCGGCGCCGTCGATGACCATGACCTTGCTGTGGTCGCTCTTGGCTTTCGGAAAGAGCGGCAGGGCCGTGGGCGAAAGGTCCTTGATGTGCGACGCGATCGCGTTGACCAGCTTGTCCGGCAGAAGCGCGTCGAAGTAGCGCGGCAGACCCGTGCGGTGGGCAAACAGGTAAGAACCCGCGGCCGTCATGCGGTCGGGGTGCTGTTTGGAGTAGGCCAGAAGGAGGTGGAACACGGGATCCATCTCGGGGTTATGGCCAAAACCGTTCCACGGATCGTGAAGAAAGAACACCTTCACGCCTGAGTCGGCCTTCTTGATCAGTTCCTTGGCCAGGTCGGCGCCCATGGTGCCGCCGATAAAGAACACGTCGACAAAGATCGTGTGCTTGGCGCCGCGGATCGCGCGAAGGATCTCCGGAAAGATTCCTTCTTGGGCTCCAAAGCTGTTGTTGTACTGAAACACGGGGTTCTCGTCCGTCGACGCGAACTTGGGCCCTTCAAAGGGCAGCTTGCCCGACGAGAGGATGCCAAAGATCTGGTCCACCGACTGCTCGCTCGAGTCCTGGGCCACGGGATCTGAGTCTCCGCGGTAAAGGTCCTCAAAGTGCGAGCGGATCTGCTGGTCCTGGCGGTTACGCGTAAAGTACTGAACCGCGTTGCCTTTCATGAAACCGGTGCGGCTCACGGCGTGCGCGGGACCCATCCAGCGCAGGGCCCGGACGAGGTCCTGGCCACCGGCGGTGAAGTACACCGTGCCTTTGAGGCATTGGGCGAGGGCGGGAACACTTTCGACGCCATTCCACCGGTCCACGCAATCGGCAAACTGCTTCACGATCGGGTGAGTGGACTGCCAGACCAGGCAATCGCCCTTGGCTGTCACAGAGGACTGGGCCTGGCACTGCTTGTACTTGGTTGCGTCC
>DATJFU010000270.1:0-5891 GCA_035495495.1 Bdellovibrionota bacterium | reverse complement strand
GCCCCAGACGTTGTAGCGGTCCGCGGGGATATTCAGCTCTTTTTGGGCCGCGAGGGCGACGACGGCAAAAGCCTCGTTCACTTCCCACAGGTCCACCTGCTCGGGAGTCCAGCCGGCCTTTTTCAGGGCCGCTTTCATGGCGCCGGCCGGAGCGGTCGTGAACCACTCGGGGGCCTGGGCATGGGTCCCGGTCGAAACGATGCGAGCCAGGGGCTTCACGCCCATGGCCTTGGCCTTGTCGGCGGACATCAGCACCAGGGCCGCGGCTCCGTCGTTGATGGTCGACGCGTTGGCGGCCGTCACCGACCCGCTCTTGTCGAACACGGGTTTCAGGGTGGGGATCTTGTCGAACTTCACCTTGCCCGGACCTTCATCCTCCTCAAAGAGCGTCTCGTCGCCCCTGGGTCCCTTGAGCTTCACCGGCGCGATCTCGCCGTGGAACTTGCCGGATTTCTGCGCCTCTTGCGCGCGCTTGAAGCTCTCGATGGCGTAGCCGTCCTGCTGCTCGCGCGAAAAATGGTTCTCGCGGGCGCAGAGCTCGGCGCAGTTGCCCATGTGCTGGTTGTTGTACGGGTCCCAAAGGCCATCGGTGACCATGGAGTCCACCATGTTCTGGTTGCCCATCTTGAACCCTTGGCGGGCGCCCAGGAGCAGGTGCGGGGCCAGGGACATGTTTTCCATTCCACCCGCGACCGCGACCTGGGTTTCGCCCAGGCGGATCGACTGGGCCGCCAGCATGACGGCCTTCATGCCGCTTCCACAGACCTTGTTTACCGTGAGGCAGGGAACCGAGTTGGGGATTCCGGCGTAGATCGACGCCTGCCGGGCGGGGGCCTGGCCTTCGCCGGCGGTGAGGACGTTACCCATGATCACCTCGTTCACCTGCGCAGGCTCGACACCGGCCCTTTTCAGGGCAGCCTCGATGGCGGCGGCGCCTAGGCGCGGCGCCGGGGTGCCCGACAGGGCTCCGAGAAAACTGCCGAAAGCGGTCCGGGCCGCTCCGACGATGACCACCTCACTACCGGGGTTCTGCGTCATGAGTCCTCCTTGAAGTGCCGAGAAGATAGCAAGGGGTGGGGGGCAATTCTATACAAAATCGAGGACTTAAGGCTGATTTGACGTTCTGATTTCATGAGGTTTTCTCAAGAGTTCCCAGGGCTTGACTATTCCTGACTAAAATAGTTAAGATTAGAAGACGGGGAGAGACCGTGGTTAAAAACAATCTTTCGGGGAATCAGTCGATTTGGAACCGGCACGCCGGAGGTGTGGGCACCGCCCTGCTCCTCTTATTGAGTGTGCCCACGGCGGTCCTGGCGGATCCGCCGGTCGCGGCGCCGCCGGCGCCGACCCATACCCTCCCGATCACGGGTCCCTCGACCCGCGCGGACGTTTACGCGACCGTGAGCACCACCCAGCTCTACCGGATGATCGTGGGAAGTCAGCCCGCCACCGCCGATTTGAACCACCAGTTTGAGATCACGATCCCGCACGCTTCGACTCGCGAATGCGGCGAGGGGACTCCGGGCAATCCGGATCTGGTCCGCGCGTACTACGCGGGGAGCCAGCAGCGGTTCACCGTCGGCCGCTGGCGCGTGGCCTACAACTCCCACGTTTCGGACGAGCACCGGGCCCTGAACGCGTGCACCGAGTTTGACCTGAGCCAGACCGAGTTCAATCAGGCGAGCGTCGATACGCGCCGCACCTGGGCCAGTCTCCGCGCCTGCTGCGAGAAGGGCTTTGAGAAGTCCTCCCGCCTCCTCGCCCGGATCTTCAACGAGAACCGTGAGCACATCACGGATCTGGATTGCCTGCGCGACTTCGATAACGGGGCCGACGTGGCCTCCGCGTCTTGCAGCACCTCCGCGACGCAGACCTGCGAGCAAGACGCACTCAACAAGATGAAGGCCACCAATCCGGGCTGCTGGGACCTGGGGTTCATGTCCCGCTGGAACGAGGGCAGCCGCTTTTCTCACGTCACAGCGGGGCAGCCCAATCCGCCCACGCACGATGGGGACGCCGCTCCGGATCGCGGAGGCGCCGGTGTTGTCGTTCTGCCGGGTGACGCTGGGGGTAACGGCGGCGTCACGGGCGGTCACTGATCGAGTTTTTGGTTTCTGGGGCGCGGGGGCGCTCCAGAGGGGTGGAGGGGCCCAGCCCCTCCAGAGACCGAGGGTAAATGCTGGTTAGGGGCAAAAGCTTCAGGATCGCGGCCGCGGGGGCACTGGCCCCCCTTGCGGTCCTCATGAGCGGCAACGTCTTGCAATCCGACATCCAAGCCGGCTGCGCCAGCCCCCATTATCTTCTGACCGAGGGCCAGTCCAACGACGTCGGGGACTCTCGCGTGCTGCCCTACAACACCCCCGTCTACGTCGCGCCCGCCGGAAGCGACGGCAGCGTCCACGTCTACCCCTGCGGCACCGCCGACTATCCGCCCCAGGGGTTTCACGTCGACAGCACCTCCGATACCAGCATCACTCCAGCGCCCCCTCGGGTCGAACCGCCGCCCAACCCGGATCAGGGAAACTGGCAGGTGGGCGCAAACGGGGCCGCCCCGCCCCCCGCTCCTCCGCCCCCAGCGCCCGGCGCGGACGATCCCACCTACGACGCCCACTTCGGGGACCAAACTTGCTTTCAACAGGCCTATCTCAGGGGCCGCGCGCCCCACATGCCCACCGACGACGAGCTGGGCACCCCGCACGTGGTGCCCGGAAGCATCACGGGCGCCCCGACCGCATCGGTGGGGGGCGTGACGGGTGGCACGACCCACGGAACACCGACGGGTAATGCCGGAAGCGTCGCGGGCGCGATCAGCAACGGCGCGGCCGGCGGCGTGGTCTCGGCGAACGGCGGCAACGGTCCCACGGCGCCCGTCTGGATCGATAACTCCGTCCGCCAGGGCGACACGGCGATCATTCACACCGGGGCCAGCGATGGAAGCCAGCCCAACCCTCCCCTCGCCGTGGACAACATCACTCGCGGCCTGGCCGCCGTCCGGGCCGCCGACCGTGCCCGTGGAACCGAGCTCCTGAATGCGGCGCTCGACCGTAGGCGCGCGCTTCAACACGACGCCGAAGATGACCAGGACACCCTGGCCGAGCACTACGCCAATCTCTCGGCCGGAAACCTGGCCGGCGCCATGGACACCGCGCGCACGCGGCTCGACCAGATCGCCCAGGCCCTCGACACCGTCGGGCTGCCGGGCGCCGCATCGGTCGAAAGCGGCCGCTTTCGCGACTTTGCATTGAACGCCCGTGACCGCGCCGACGCCGCCGAACGCCTTCTGGGCGATCAGATGCAGCAGCAGGCTTTCAACGCCCAGTCGCTCATGTCCCTCTTCGGCGCCTCGGCTGGCAAGGGTCCGAACGGCGAGACGGAGCGCGCCCTCGCTGAACTCATCGGTACCTCGGGCGACGCGGCCACCGCGGGCACCAACGACGGTCTCGTGAGCCGCTTGCTCATGCTCAATGGCTTGACCGCGCGCGAGCGCGACGCGGCCCTCGCCCAGCTCAAGCTCGTCGAGAACCGCCAGCTGACCCTGCAGAACGGCCAAGTTCTCACGGTCAACCTCGTGCACAACGGTTACCTCTTTGGCGGCGGCAAGTCCGCGATGGATTGCTCGTCGTTCGTGAGCTCGATCCTGCCGGCCGAGGTCCGCAAGGGCGCCTTCACTACCGCCGATTTCCGGGCGATGTGGGTCTACCAGCGCTCGGGCCGCCTGCCGATGCCTCCCCAGTACGACAGCAAGCGCAAGACGCTGGTGCAGGACACGGCCAAAGCTTTCATTCCGATCGACATCTATCGCGGGGACGCGCTTGCCGCCGGGGATCTCCTGGTGTTCAGGCTCCCGTGGATGGCCTCGGGTCACATCCTGATCGTGCGTGAGTTCAACCCCAAGACCCTCGAGGTCAAGGTGGTGGACGCCTCGCAGACCGCGGGCACCATCCGCGAATGGTCGCTCAACCTGAGCGTCAACCCCATGTGGCTGCCCGATCGCAAGCCACGCAAAGGGTTTACCGCCCTGCGCCTCAAGCCCGTGGACACCGAAGTTTGCACCTACAAGGACGGCACCGGCCACCATCGCGCTCCCGCCTCCGAAGAAGGCACGCGCCGGGGCCCCCACAACCGCGCGGAAGGGACGGCCCTATGAAGAAGGCCGCCCTCGCCCTCGTCTTCGCGCTCGTGGGCACCGCTTGGGCGGGTCCCGCCCCTCCCAAGTCCCCCGTGCGCAATCACGAACCGCTCAGGCTCAAGAACACCTTTCAGAATCCGGAGGACGTGGTCCGCTACTACTGCGCCCGGGATGCCTCGGGATTCGTGTTCACCGGGATGATGGAATCCGAGCGCAAGGCCTTCACCAGCTGGAAGACCGTTCCGGATGCCGACGGCTTTTTCGTGGCCAAGAAGTACGAGGTCCGGGCCGCTCGATATCCCACCAAGAGCCCGGATGTCGCCGAGGTCGACGTGGATTATCAGCTTTCAGGCCAGTCCGACGCCCACGGCACCTATAACCCCGCGCCCTCGGGCCACCGGACCGTGACCTTTTCGCTCGCCCGCCAGGACAAGGTCTGGCGCATTACCGGCCCCCAGCCCTACGACCTTTCGCCCGTGATTCTCGAGGGCAAATTCCCAATTCATTCCGCTAAGCGCTAGGCCCCCCGGCCACGCCCTTGCCTTCCACCTCCCGGCTCGATAGAAAAGCCCTCCATGCGCAGTTACGCTTTCGGTTTCGTGCTGGTGGTTTCGGCCCTCCTTTCACCTGTCGCGGGGGCCAGCGTGCCCCTCGGCCTGTCCGAGGCCCAGGCGCTCCCTGACCTGGTCGCCAAGATCCTCCCCGGCGTCGTCAACATCAGCTCAGTGACGGTCGAGCGATACCGGGTCATGGGCATGGAGGAATTCTTTAACTTCTGGGGCATCCCCATGGAGCGCGAGCACCGGAGCTCGTCCTTGGGATCCGGCTTCATCCTCGACGGCGAAGGCTACGTCCTCACCAACAACCACGTGGTTGAGAACGCGAGCGAGGTCACCGTCACGCTCATCAACAAGAAGCAGTACGGCGCCCGAATCGTCGGCACGGACGAGAAGCTGGACGTCGCGCTCCTGCAGGTGCGGGACGAGGCCGGCCACGTACCGAAGGGCCTGGACCCCGTGAAGACGGGCGACAGCGAAAAAGTGCGCATCGCCGAGCCGGTGCTCGCGATCGGCAACCCCTTTGGCCTTCAGCACACGGTGACCATGGGGATCATCTCCGCCAAGAACCGCACCATCGGCGTGGGTCCCTTTGACAACTTCTTGCAGACAGACGCCGCCATCAACCCCGGCAACAGCGGGGGCCCGCTCTTCAACACCAAGGGCGAGGTCATCGGCATCAACACGCTGATCTTCTCGCGTTCCGGCCAGAGCGGCGGCCTGGGCTTTGCGATGCCCATCAACGAGGCCCTCAAGATCATCCCCGACCTCAAGCAGTACAAGCGCGTGCCCCGGCCGTGGCTGGGGGTCCTGACCGAGGCCATGACCTCGCGGATCCAGCACTACTACGGGCTCGGAACCGAGCGTGGCGTGCTCGTCTACAACCTGGTCGAAGGCGCCCCGGCCGACGATGCGGGCATCAAGGTGGGCGACGTGATCGTGGCCGTGGACGGCACCAAGGTCGACGATCCCATGGACCTCGAGCGCGAGCTGTTCAAGCTCAAGCCCGGAGGATCCGCCAAGGTTTCGATCTACCGCAAGACCAAGAAGATGGAGATCGCCATTCCGCTCAAGGAGCTCCCGGCCCGGCTCGACAAGCTGCCGCAGGGAATCGTCTGATGGAACGGCGTAGGACCACCAAGGGTGGCGGCAAGCCGACGGATCTGCCCCACGACTACCTCAAGATGGTGACGGAGGTGTTCACC
>DATJFU010000269.1:0-6022 GCA_035495495.1 Bdellovibrionota bacterium | reverse complement strand
GAGGCCTGACTCCGAATGGAGCACAAAGCCACCTTCTTTGAGTTCAAAGTCCACGGCGGTGGCGTCGCCCGAGAGGTAAGGCCCCTGAAAGGTGACCTGACCCGACTCAAAAGCGCTGAAAAGAGGCTCTTCGCAGCCGGTTTTGCGGAAGTGGGTCGTGTACAGGATGAACTCGCCGCCGGGCCTGAACGCCAGCGAACGGCGTGAGGCCGAAACCACCGCGCCGCCCGCGCCCAGGACCGTTCGGCAATCCTCGGTCCAAAGGCCGACGAGATCATCTCCGGCCGGAGTGGAAGCGATGGGCTCGACCACGAGGTGCGGGCGCTTGAGCTGGGACTGGCCCACGCCGTTACACCCGCCCAGCACGGCCAGGAGGGCCGCGGAGAAAACGAAGTCATGGATCTTGAGTGATCGCCCCATACGCCGGCCTTTTTAACAAAAAAGAGTATAACGATCAACTTTACGTATAAATTTTTAACTATTTGAAACTAAAAGAGATTACGACTTACCCTGGAGGCTCGTGAGCAGCTTGGGGATGAACCCGCCAAAGCCGCCGTTGGAGAGGACCGCGACCACGTCCCCGGGCCGGGTCGCATTAGCCACCTGTTCCACGCCCACCTCGATGATGCCAAAGGTATGCGATGGGGTGCCGGCTTCGACCAGATCCTTCACGAGGTCGTCCGTGGAGAACCGGTCCCCCTCGGCGATCTTGGTCTGATCGTAGGGAGTGGCCACGAAGGCCTCGTCCGCGATCCCAAGCGCCTCGACGTAGTCGCGCTGAAACACCTTTCGGCGCGAGGTGGCGCTCCTGGGTTCAAAAACCGCCACGAGACGGCGGCCGTTGTACTTGGCCCTGAGTCCGAGAAGCGTGGTCTTTACCGCCGTCGGGTGGTGCGCAAAGTCGTCGATCACGAGCACTCCGCCGGGTTCGCCGCGCACCTCCTGCCGCCGTTTGACTCCGCGGTAGGATGCTATCGCTTTGCGAACCGCGCCTGGATCCAGGCCGAGCTCGCGGCACTCGATCCAAACGGCGAGCGCGTTCATCACGTTGTGCATCCCCGACATCGAAGTCGAGACCTCGTCGACCTTCTTGCCGCCGTCCCAGACCTCGAACCAGGCGCCGTCGGCGCCGAGACGGACTCCGCGGGGCTCAAAGCGGGCGCCGTGCCCGCCCTGGCCGCCATAGGTCAGGATGGGGACCTTGGCGTCCGCGATCACCTCGCGAACGGCGGCAAAGTCGAGGCACGCGATCAGACGACCGTCCGGCCGGATGCGTGAGACGAGGCCTTTGAACGCCTCTTTTACGTGCGCGAGGTCGCGGTAGATGTCGGCGTGGTCGAATTCGACCGAAGTAAGGATCGTGTCGTCGGGCAGGTAGTGGTTGAACTTGGGAACCTTGTCCCAGTAGGCCGTGTCGTACTCATCGCCTTCGAGCACGAAGTACGATCCTTTGGCCGTCGACGATACGTGAAAACTCTCGACTAAATCCTGCGAGACTCCGCCAAAGAAATACGAGGGATTCTTGCCGCACTGGTTGAGTACGTGGGCGAGCAGGGTCGAAGTCGTGGTCTTGCCGTGCGTGCCCGCGACGACCAGATTGCGCGTCTGCGGCAGAAGAAACCGTTCCATCACCTCGGGGAGAGAACCGTACGGGATCCCACTCGCGGCGGCCGCCACCATCTCGGGGTTCGACGCGGGGATCACGTTGCCCACGACGATGAGATCGACGTCTTTGCCGGCGCGGACCAGATTGTCGGGCGAGAAAGGCTGAAAGAGTTCCACCCCGGCGGACGCGAGCACGTCGCTCATGGGCGGGTAGACGTTCTGGTCGCTTCCAGAAACCTTGAGACCTTGCCGCTTGAGGTACGCGGCGAACGCGCCCATCAGGGTGCCGCAAACGCCCAGAATATGGACCTTACGGACCTCTGAAAAAGACTTGGGCAAAGCCGGGCGTTGGGCCAGAGCCATTCTCATATTGTGGCCCCAAGGTGGGGGCGCACTCAAGCCATCAGTACCCGAGGTCTTCTCTCAGGGCATCGTGGACCCGTGGCCGCCACGGTTTGAACCGCTCGTTTTCGCGGGTCGGATGCACGCGATTGGACAGGAGCGTGACGGCGATCCCGGCACGGAGATCGATCCAGAGCGAAGTCCCCGTGAATCCGAGGTGGCCCACGGTGGCGGTCGGCGAAAAATGCCTACCGCAAGAGGGCATGTCGCCGGAGGGCGTGTCCCAACCGTAGGTGCGCTCGCAGCCGGGCGGCTCGTCGACTCGGGTCCACATGCGGCTCAGGGCCGAGTGCGAGAGAAACGCGCCCTCGTGCAACCCCGCCGCCACGGTCAGTACCGCCGCGGCGTCGCCAAAGGCGCCCGCGTGGCCGCCGTAGCCACCCGCCGACCAGCAGTTGTCGTCGTGGACCTGGCCCTGGAGGACGCCCCCCCGCCACGGACAGTCTTCGGTGGCGGCGTACTCAGGACGCCGGCCGGCCTCGACTCCGCGGTCCACCCTGAAGAACCGGAGATCGGCTCCCAGGGGATTCCAGACACCGTGTTCGACCGCCCGGTCGAGCGGCATTTTCCAGATTTCTTCCAGGACGAACCCGAGGGTGAGAAACGCGAGATCCGAGTAAACGGCCTTTGCTCCGGGTTTAGCCTCCGGCTCGACGGCGAGAACCAGCTCGCGCATCAGGCTCTGTCGCCGCGCAATCGAGACCTTTTCCAAGCCCCGCGTGCCCGTGGCGCCCTCGCCGAGCCGATCCCGGATGGTTTCGTAGAATGGTTTCCACGCCGGCTGGCCGGACGTGTGCGAGAGCAGATGTCGGATGCGGATTCCACTGCCCGAGGAGAACTGCGGAAGCACCGACTGCACGGGCGTGTCCCAGCTCAAGAGTCCGCGCTCGACCGAGCGGGCCGTGAGGAGCGCCGTCGCGAGCACCTTGGTCAGCGACGCCAGGTCAAAGGGCGTGCGCTCCTCCATCGGCTGCGCCGACGGAACGATCCGTCGCGACCCCACGGCGGCGAGACGGCACACGCCGGGCTCGCGGGCCTCCCAGAGGCCCATCACGGCGCCCGGAGCGGCGCCCTCGGCCACGAGGGCATCGAGCGCCCGCATCGTCCGGACAAAGCGCGCGGGCTCCAGGGTCTGCGTGCGCAAACGGTCCATGGAGTCCGATTTTACCGCTGACGGGCCCGGTCAAGTCAGCCCGAAGAAGAAGATGAAGGCCAAAAGAAACACGGTGTACATGGTGGCGATTTCCATCATGGAATCCCCCTTTCTTTCCCCAAGCCCTTCCATCGCAAGGGCCGTACCGGACCGGTCGGAGAAAAATCCGAGTCTTTATATCCATTTAAAGAGGGCTCCGCGCCGTGGTGCGCTATGCGCCCAGGGTGGAACGGACACGGTACGTACTAAATGACCGCGCCCTCGGAGACGGGACGGCCGGTCTCGAAGCGGGATCCGGCAAGGACCGTGAGGTCGAGGGTGGAATACCGGCCCTCGGCCATGAGCTCGGCGAGCGCGAGGCCCACGGCGTAGCTGTGCATGGCCCCATGACCCGAGAACGAATGGGCCTCGAACACGCGGCCAGGATGGCGTTTGGGTTCTCCCTGCTCAACGGGCCCGACGATGGCGGAATGGTCCGGAGAGATCTCATAGAGCCCCGCCCACCCGGTGAGGTGCTTGAGGCGTTCAAACCCGGTCGACCGCTCAAAGAGGGGGGCCCAGATCTTTTCCATGAAGAAGTCTTCGCCGTCGTACCTGAAGCTCTCGCCTGCCTTCTCTTCGGGATCCGCGTAACCGGCGAGACCGTTCGTGGCCTCGGGGTGAAAGTACACGCCCGAGGTGTCCACGATCATGCCGTAGGGAGTGAGGTCAACGTCCCTGCAGTCAAAGATGGAGATCTGCCGCCGCACGGGATGCGAGGGACACGGATACCCCAGCGCCTTGGCCACCGCGGGGGCCCAGGGTCCGGCGCAGTTCACGACGCGTTTGGCGTGGATGACGGTCTCGCCCAGCCGGGGCGCATGCTGCTCGGCCAGAGCCTCGGCGCGGGACTCGAGGGCGAGATCAGGCGCGTGCCGCGAGGCCCGGACCTTGACCCCCGTGGGGCCGAACTCGGCGGTTTGGATGAGGAGGCGGTCGTGAAACTGCGCCCCCGTCGAACGAGCGCGCTCGCGAAACAGGTTCTTGAGCAGGTTCGGATTCACGAGCCCGTCCCGGGGCACGAACACGGCCTGCGCGATGCCGTCCGTCTTGTCGATAAAGGGCCGCTGCCGCCTGAGTTCCGGCACGTCCCAGACTTCGGATGGCCAGCCCGCGGCCAGCTGATTTCTCCGGGCTGCCTCGAACCAGGCCACGCGCTCGGGGGCGAGCAGCCAGAGGTAGCCGCAGGGGCGGTAGCCCACGTCGGCCGCGACCGTGGCAAAGAATTCGATGGAGAGTTTGGAGGCGAGGATGTTGACCGGCTGTCCAAAGCTGCCGCGGACGCCGCCGGCGTTGAGCTCGGAGCTGCTCAGGGGACCTTCGAGGTCAAAGTCGGCGCAGTGGACGCCGCTGACCCCCAGGCGGCCCAAGTGCATGGCCAGAGCGCTGCCCATGAGCCCGGCGCCGACGATCAGGACCTCGGCATGGATCTCCTGACGCCCTTTTTCCATGGGTCCCCACTACCACGCGGAGCGGGTGAATTGCTCCGAAATGATCTTAAGATCGCCGTCTTCTTCGGCCACGTAGAGGATCTTGGTGCCGTTGGACCGGTAGGCCGAGCCACCGCCCTTGTAGGTCGAGTGGTAGTCCTGGTGGAACACGATGACCGTGTACTTGGGGTGCCGGTAGTACTGCACGTGATCCGGATTCACCGAGATCGACGCGTACTTGGAGTTGAGGCCGCCCTTGTAGGTCTTCCAGGCCGACTTGTTCATGCCCTGGGCCTTGAAGTCGGAGTGGTAGTGGCGAATGTAGGCGTCGAGCCCCTTGCTCTCCCAGTCCTTGACCCAGCTCTCAAAGAACTTTTTGACCTTGCCGTCTCCCAGGGGCTTGCGCCAGGAGGGCTCCAGCTCCTGAAAGATCAGGATGGGCGTGAGCTCGAGCCGCACAAAGGGCGCGATCTCCGAGATCTCCTCGTTCTTGACCACCACGCAACCCTCGCTGTCGTAGTCCTTCTTGAGCCGGTCCGGCTCGTTGGTCGCATGGAGCATGATGTGCGAGCCGGTACGCCCCGCCATCTGGTCAAAGGGGTTGGGGTAATCCAACGAGAAGGCCATGACGCCAAACTTGGGTTTGAGGCTGGGTGGCCTGAGCTCGTTGTCGAACTGATAGATCCCCTCGGGGGTCTTGAGATCGCCCTCTTCTTCTTTGTCGCCCACGACCTTGCCCAGGGTGATGTGAAAGGTCTTGATGACCTGGTACTCGGGCTCGGCGTAGTAAGCGAGATCCAGGGTGTTGGATTTTTTGTCGACCAGGATGAGGGTGGGACGGCCTTTGTCAGGTCCGGGCAACGCCCGGGCGGCGGGTGACGACGTGGGGATGAAGACGAGCGCCAGGACCAAGAGGGTCCCGGCGAAGCCGGCTATCGACGCCCGCCCGATGTTGCCCATCCGCTTCGACATGCACCCATCATGATACCGTCAACTGTCCGCGGCGGGCAACCCGGCCCTTGTGGAGCCGAAGCTGCCAAACGCGAAGCAAGGCCTCGAGAACAATGGCCTTGTTCATCTTGGAGCGGCCGACCTTGCGGTCTTCAAAGACGATGGGAAATTCTTTCAGCTCAAAACCCGACAGGGCCGCACGGTACTTGAGCTCGATCTGAAACGAGTATCCATCCGACCGGAGAGTGCCCAGGTCCACGGCCTCGAGCACCCGGCTCTTCCACCCATTGAACCCGCCCGTGAAGTCCCGGACACCCACGCCCAGGATCATTCGGGCGTACAGACTTCCACCCCGGCTCAGGATCCGGCGGCCCAGGCCCCAGTTGACCGTACCCCCGCCCGCGACGTACCGCGACCCCAGGACCCCGTCGTGGGTCCGGAG
>DATJFU010000268.1:0-2653 GCA_035495495.1 Bdellovibrionota bacterium | reverse complement strand
AAAGGTGATGTGACCGGCGGCCAAACCCTCGAGCATCGCCTTCTCACCTTCAGCGGCGTCCGGATGGCCCCGTTCTTCGTAGGTGCCGGTATCCCAAATCATCACGGTGCCGGCCCCGTAGTTGCCTTTGGGGATGATGCCCTCGAACGATCCGTAGTCGATGGGGTGATCTTCGACAAAGACCGCGAGCCGTTGATCCATCGGATTGAGCGACGGTCCCCGCGGGACCGCCCAGCTCTTGAAGGTCCCGCCCATCTCGAGTCTGAAATCGTAGTGCAGCCGGGATGCCTGGTGCAGCTGGACGACGAAGCGCAGGCGTTCGCCGCGCTTGGCCGCCTTGCCCTTGGGCTCGGGGGTTTGGTCAAACTTTCGCTTTCTGTTGTACTCCCGGAGGCTCACAGTCCCATTTTGCCCCGTATGCCCCGACATTTGTAGCCCTTAAGCCCCATTCCGATCGCTTCTGGAGAAGTGCCGAATGTTGTAAGAAAGGCCGCGATGATCGACGGGAGCACCACCCCGATGGAAAATGATCTGAGGCGCGCACGCGACGAGTTGGAACTCCGCGTGGCGGAGAGAACGCGCGAATTGGCGCAGGCGGTCCGCGTGCGGGACGAGTTTCTTTCGATCGCATCCCATGAGCTCAAGACTCCTTTGACGGCCCTCCGTCTGAGGGCGCAGCTCAGGGAACGGGCCCTGCAAACCTCGGGCACCGATTACTTTACGGCCGACCGCATCCGCCAAATGGTGGAAACCGATTTGAAGGACATCGGCCGCATCATTCATCTGGTCGACAACATGCTGGACATTACGCGGCTTCAGGCCGGAAAGCTCCGCCTCGAAAAGGAACCCCTGGATCTCTCGGCCTTGGTACGTGAGGTCATCCAGAGGTTTGAACGCCAGATCATGGCGTCGGGGAGCTCCATCCGAATCGAGGCCCCTGAGCCGGTCCAGGGGCGATGGGATCGCTACCGAATCGAACAAGTCTTTACGAACCTCCTGACCAACGCCGTGAAGTACGGTGCCGGAAACCCCATTAGCGTCGCGGTCTGGGGTACTCCGGAGGGGGGCCATCTCCGGGTAAGCGATGGCGGCATCGGCATCGCGGCAGAGGACCAGCTGAGGATCTTTCGCCAGTTCGAGCGGGCCACCGGAGAGGACAGCGGGACCACTGGGCTGGGTCTCGGCCTCTACATCGTCCGCCAGATCGTCGAATCACACGGCGGCAAGATCACCGTTCAGAGCGAATCCGGCAGAGGGTCCAGCTTCACCGTCGAGTTGCCATATGAATAAAAAGATCTTTATCGTCGAGGACGACGAGGGAATCCGCGAAGCCCTTCAAGAGCTCCTCGAGAGCGTCGGTTACAGTGTCGAGACCGCCGGCGACGGCCGCGAGGCGCTCTGTCTTCTCAAAAAGACGCCGGGCCTGCCGTCCCTCATTCTTCTGGACCTCATGCTGCCCCACATGGACGGTTACCAGTTTCGGCAGGTCCAAGGCACGGACCCTCGGCTCAAGGGCATCCCAGTGGTCATCACCACGGCGGGAGGAGACATCGAGTCCAAGAGCCAAAAGGTCGGCGCGGAGGGATCGCTCAGGAAGCCCTTTGACCTCGATGAGGTCCTCGCAACGGTCGCCCGCTTCGCCCGTTAGCCCCAGGGTCACGTCAGCTTGACCGGAACGGTCGCCGCAGATATAACGCAGCGCACCGTCATCCGAATAAGGAGCTGTCGTGAAAAGCCTTTCAGGGTCCTCTGCTTGGGTTTGTCTTCTGATTTCCACCGCTTGGATGACTGCCGGCTGCCCCGGCCCGGGCCAGCCCAAGGACTTTGAGTTCTACGTCGACCAGCGCGTGACCCCCGTGGAGCCCAGCAGGGTGGGCAAGGGCGGCGTGGCGCGGCCCCTCGAGGCCGTGCAGGACGACCAGGGCAAGACCACGAGCTTTGTCGCCAACGAAGTCCTGGTGCGCCCCAAGGACGACGCCGAGTTGGCGTCCTTTCTGTCTCGCGTGCACGGCACGGTGGTGGGCTCGGACGCGCTGCCCGCGCAGGTCGGGCACGTGCAGATCCCCGCCAAGTTTCAGAAGGCCTCGACCTATACGGTGCACCTGGACGCCTCGGCGTTTCCGCTCGACGGCTTCAAGACCGACGTCTCGGTCGGACTGGACGTGGGTGGAACGTCGCGCTTTTCGTCGGAGCTCGGAGCCCACCTACTGGCGCTCCTCGCGAGCGAGGCCGCGAGTGGAATGGACGTCGCTCCCAACTTGGCCATGACTCCCGCGACCGTGAACTATCTTTCGTATCCCCAAGACAACGCAGACACCCGGTGGCCCACGGGCTTTACGGATGTCTTTCAGATGGCTCCGTTCTCGGGAGATGCCAGCGGGAGCAACTCGGGCGTCGCGGCCGCCATGTCCTACGCGGCCATGCGTGGGGTAACCGGGCGGGTCCGCGTCGCGATCATCGATGGCGGCTTTGACCTGGATGCCGCGGGCATGCCCGCCGTCACGGGCACGGGGGGCGTGAGCGACTACGCGATCCCCGCGGGCGAATCTAAGCCCCTGCAATGGGATACGCTGGATGACGATGACACGGCCGGGGGCCGAAACCCTAGCCACTGCTCGGGCGGCTCTGACTGCCCCTGGCACGGAAACGGTTC
>DATJFU010000267.1:0-2536 GCA_035495495.1 Bdellovibrionota bacterium | reverse complement strand
CGACGTCGAGCCCGGTCTGGTGACTGGCATGGAGGGTGATCTGGCCGCCCCCTTTTTGCGCGATGTCCCCGACCTGGAGACGCTCGCCTTGCGGAAACTCGGCCGCGATCGCCGCCGCGGCCTCGGTGACCAACGCCACGAGAGCATCAGTGCCGAACCAGCGCTGCCGGGCCACGAACAGTTTGACGAACCCCGGCCCGTCGACCGGGAGCACCGCGCCGCTCTCGAGGTGACCTTTGGAGTAAAAGCCCACGGCCTGGTCGGCTTGCTTGATCGGCAACGCGCCCGAACTCAGGGGCAGCATGAGGAGGCCGGCCCAAACGCTATGTTTTCTTCCCACGCGACTCCCCCTTCAACCAGACCATGAGCATAACCCAGGCCACGGCCCACATCATCTGATGCTGCACCTTGCCTTCGAGGTAATTGACCTGGGTCAAGCCGTTGATGTGGAACGCCACCCAGGCGCAAAGAAGCCCCTGCGCGAAACTCCGGCCCAAACCCCTGTCCTGGATAGGGCCGCGGTGGGCGGCAAATATCCAACCCATCCAGAGCAACCAGGTCAGGAGGCCCAGCGCGCCCATTCCGCCAAGCACGTCGAGGACGTCGTTGTGCGCGTGGCCCATGAAGTACCAGGTACGGCCGGGGTGGTGCTCCCGCAGCCACTGAAGGCAGATCTGATGGTTGACCTTGAATCCGGCCCCGAGGAGAGGGCTGTCCAAAAAGAAGTGCCAGTTCGCTTCCCAGAGCTGGACGCGGTCCATGTCGGCGCCCTTTCCGAGGTGGGCGCGGACCACGGGAGAAAGAGCCGCTGCTCCCATGAGAAGGCCGACCACCAGGACGAGCGCGACCCGCCCGCGCTTGCGGAGGGCCACGAACCCCCAGAGGAGGACGGCGACCGGGATCGCCGCCCAAAGAATCCTGGAGAACGTGAGAAAGAGCGCCAGGCCTCCCAACCCGGTGAGGAGCCAGAGAACCCAGCCAGGCAGCGAGAACCATTTCTCCCGGTCCTTCGTCTTCCGCGCCGCGAGATCCAGGGCGGCAAAGAACGGAAACACGAATACGTTGGAGAACGAGAGGTGGTGCCCCAGAAACGAGGTCGCGTTGTAATGGTTTCGTAGCTCGGGGATCCGGTTCGCGTAGGGCCAGCCCGTGAAAAACTGCTGGATGCCCACGAGAGAAAAAGCGCCCATGGAGATCAGCCAGCATTCGACCACGCGCCTGCGGTCGGCCTGGTCCATCTTTCTGAGGCCGGTCAGGACCACAAAAGGGTGGAACCAGTACCACATCTTGACGAAGTCACCGGGAAACCGAACCGCGTGGATCTCACCGTTGTAAACGAGCGGGTGGACACGGGCCCAGACCAAGCTCGCGCCGCAGACCACGACGAAGGCCATCGAGATCCAAAAAAATCGACGGACCCAGGGCGCGCGGAGCGTCTCGGTCAAATCCGCCCAGAATCCACGAAGCCCGCCCGCCCCGGCGACGGTCCCGATCAGGAGCAGCGCAAAGCCGATGTTCATGGGAGCCATGCCGATGAGGGTGGCCGCTCCGTACGCGCAGAATCCCCAGAGTCGAATGCGACGGCGCCAGGCGGACATGAAGAGAGACTAACTCATGGGCGTGAGGCGCGCCATACCCGGCGGATCCGGGGGTTACCCTCGAAGTCCTTGGGGAGCGTGGCCTTGGAGATCTCCCGCCATTCCAACCCGAGGGGTTTCAGGGCCCCCTCGTCGAGCTTGAAGCGGCGGGCATTGGTCGAGAAGTACAGCACGCCTCCGGGCGCCAAAAGCGTCGAGGTCAGGCGGAGCAGCTCGACGTGATCGCGCTGGAGGTCGAGATCGTCCTCCATGCGCTTGGAGTTGGAGAACGTCGGAGGGTCGACAAAGATCAGGCCGTACCGGCGCGCGCCGGGGCTCTGCTGATCGCGGAGCCAGGCGAGACAGTCGGCCTGGATAAGCTGGTGCTTGTCGCCGGAGAAACCGTTGAGGGCCAGGTTCTCGCCCGCCCAGTCCAGATAGGTGGACGAGAGGTCCACGGTCGTGGTGCTGCTCGCCCCGCCCGCGGCCGCGTGAACGGTCGCGGCCCCCGTGTAGCCAAAGAGATTGAGAAAGTCCTTGCCGGCGGCCTCCTGGCCCATCCGATGGCGGAGCGCCCGGTGATCAAGAAACAGGCCGGTGTCGATGTAGTCCTGGAGATTGACCCTGAACTTGAGGCCATACTCCGAGACCACCATAAAGCGGCCCGTCGGGCGCTCGGCCTTCTGATACTTGGCCCCGCCCTTGGCCTTCTCCCTCACCTTGAGGATGACCTGGTCCCTCGGGATCTCGAGCACCTCAGGCGCGATGAGCAGAATCTCCTGCAACCGCTGTTCGGCCTTGGCCACGGGGACCTCGGGTGGCGCCTGGTATTCCTGGATCACGAGGTGGTCGCGGTAGAAGTCGATGGCCGCGCTAAAGTCAGGTAGGTCCGCATCGTACACGCGGTAGGCCTCGATCCCCTCGCGCTTGGCCCATTTTCCGAGGTGCTTGTGCATCTT
>DATJFU010000266.1:0-4573 GCA_035495495.1 Bdellovibrionota bacterium | reverse complement strand
AGCCAGTGAGATCCGAGTGGGCCTGGTCCTGAACGCTGACCGAGTAGGTTCCCGCTGTGTCGAAGGTCGCGTCCACCACCTGGAGGCCGGCGTTGGCCGGCTGAAACACAAGCTTGCTCGGAGCATCGACTCCGCCACTCCCCGAAAAACTCAGAGTCGCGCTGCCGACGTAGCGGCCCGCGGGCTCGCCGCGCGCATCCACGGCCTGGACCACCACGTGGGCCACGCGCTGCGCGACCGTCAGCTGCGGCGCTTCGGCACCCGCCTCGGCCGGCTCGCCCAAGACGTCGGTCAGGATCGAAACCTTGTAGCCCACGGCCGGAGCCTCGCCCCGGAGGGACCAGCCGCCAAAGCACTGGGGCTGGAACTTGGGGACCTGCGCGACGAAAACCGGGAGCTTGGGCTGCGCCGCATGCGCGGCTGTCGACGAGGCCGAAACGACGTTGATCGCCACCTGGCGGCCCGTGATCCCGGTGGCCCCCGAGTCGCGGACAAACAGGGACTGGGGCCCGGTGTGCTTGAACGTGACCTCGAGCACCTTCATCCCCGCGTCGTCCTCGGTGAACAAGTAGGGCTGCGGGATTACCGCCTGCCCGTCGGTGCTCTCAAACCGGATGGTGCCCCGGTAGCCAGCCGCGTGCGCGCCCGAGCCGTCGAGGGCTTCGACCATGAACTTCACGGGCCGGCCCGCCACGTAGACGTCGGCGCCGGTGGGCGATGCCAGGTCCGAGGCCACTTTGACCTTGAGGGATGAGACGCCGCCTTCGGGCTGGACTTCAAAACGGTTGCCGGTCCACTTGGCGCGCTCGCCGCCCGTCATGAGCAGCAGCCGATTAGCCGACGCATAGAAGAGAGGCGCGGCGATGCCACGGAGATAGTCGCTGCCCTTGTCCGCGAACAGGTGGGCGACTCCGAGATCCGCCTTGAGACCCTGGGCAAAACCCTTGAGAGTCATCTTGCGATTGCGCTGAGGGGTCCAGCTCGCCGTGTCCGGCTGGCGCGGATCCTCGAGACTCTCGGTGAGCGGCGTCGTCGGACCCCAGAGCATGGGGTTGAACCGGCCCTGAAACTTGGCGTTGATCAGCTGAACAAAGCCGCGCATCTGCGCGGACATGCCCTGCGGGCCGTCCAGAAACTGGTCGCGGAACGCCTTGGGAAACTCCTTGAAGAACTCACCCTCGGCCAGGCTCCGAACCGCCGGGTCGGTGCGATATTTGATCAGGTCCGGCTTGGCGGTATTGAAAATCACCCGCCGGGCGAAGCAAGGGGGCGGCGAATCCAGCGCGCACGTGGTCTTCGCAAAAAGCTGCTGGACGAGCGAGACGTCCTTGATCGCGTCGGATTCATCCAGCGGGCACTGGCCGTAGCGGGCGACGTTGTTGGCGCGCAGAACCTTGCGCGCGAGGCACTTGCCGATCTTGTCGCCGACCTTTTGCATGTCCGGCGTGGGCAAGGCGTCCTTGATGTAGAGACCCAAGAACGCGTCGAGAAGCGTGGCGAGCTTCACGTGCACGACTTGCTCTTGGTAGTTTTCGTTCCAGGCGCTGGCGTACATCGAGTCCCAGACGTCCGGAGACTTGTCGTTGATGATCAGGCCCGGAAACGGGCCGTCGTTGATCGGCATCGGTTCCCAGAACGTCGAGGAACGATACGAACGCAGCAGGCGCGAGACGGAGCCGAGGGTCCGCGCATCGGGCTGCTCACCCGCGTGGTTTCGGAGCTGGATGTGCCGAAGAACCTGGTTCAGGGTCGCCCGGGCTTCTGCCGTGCTGACCTGAAGCTGGTAGGGAGGCTGGGAGTAGACGGCGTCCGTGTCCTGAAGCGCGCCCACGACCGTCCCCACGGTGCTCGTGACGGAGGTCGGAGCGGCGGCGGACCAAGCCAGCTGGCCCGAAAGGGCCAAAACCGCGGCGAATCCGAAGCGGAGAGCGTTGTTGGACAGGCGTCGCATGGATTTCCTGCTTTCCCGGCGGTGCAGACAATTACCACCTCAATACCCGTAAAACAAGGTCAATTATTAGTGCCTGCGATGTCGAAGGGTTCCATGCGTTAGCACAGTGCGTCCTTCCCGAATCCCATTCGGTACCAATTTGGTACCGAATGGGGGTGCACAGGGGCCATTCAGCACCTGTCTTTTTTACATGGCCATTAGAGGAGCGCTGCATTATGTCGCCGTCATTGTTCAGCATGTGAAGATCGAACCGTGGGCACAAGAATTGCTGTGCCGAAATGCCGTCTACTGATACCGAGGTTCTAAGCCGGATCGAAAGGGCCCTTGAGCACCATGCGTTCACATCTCCTCGCCACCGTCGCCCTCGGCGCACTCGCGGCAGGCCTCGCATCCGAGGCAGCCAGCGCCATCGACGCGCGAGTCCTGCCCAAGGGGCGCTCCCGTTTCTCGCTCACCTACGGCGTCAGCGACGGCATCCGGGACGTCTTCAACAGCGCGGGCGACCGTGAATCGGCCGTGAAGGACTACAACATCCCCCTCTCGGCCGCGAACTTTCAGTCCGCCCTGCCCCAGCTCCAAGACCTGATCAATTACCTCAACAACACCGGTTACCACTACAACGCGGCCGAAAGCCACACGAGCAGCTACGGCATCACGACCGACCCCAACCACCCCCTCCTGGGCGACGCGCTCGAGCGCGGTTTTCTCAACGTGGGCGGTGTCGGCGAACGCCAGCAGTACAACCTGATGTACCAGTACGGCCTGACCGACAATCTGAGCGTCGGAATGTCGGTGCCGATCATTCGCCAGAGCATCGACTTTGGCGCCAACATCTCGGGCAGCAACACGGCCAACGACATCTATAACGGCTTCGTGACCCAGAACCCCGGCGCCATGGGCGATCTGGTCAACACCCTCAACATGATCCGCAACGTGCAGGTGAGCACCCTGCAGGGCCTGCTCGAATCCCGCGGTTACGACACCGTGGTGAGCCAGGTCAAAAACGGCATCGGCGACACCGTGGTGGGCGGACGCTACAAATACATGGATCGCACTTCGCCGGCCGGCGACTGGATCCTCTCGGCCCAAGCCGGCATGACCATCCCGACGGGCCGCCGCTTCGCCCCGGCCGACATCCTGGCCCAGAACTTTGGCCAGGGCGCGTGGGATGTGGCCAGCGCTCACATCGTCAACTTTCGGCCCAAGGCGGCCAAGTGGCTGATGCTGAGCCATAGCCTCAACTTCACCCACCGCTTTGAGAGCGACTCCCTCAAGCGCGTGCGCACGAGCCCCACGGACGTGCTGCCCGACGCGAGCACCGAAGAGCACCTGCACACCCAGCTCGGCGATAAGTTCTGGACCCAGGTCGGCGCCAACGTGAAGGTCACGTCGTTCGCGAGCCTGGACTTCTTGTACGAGTGGTACTGGAAGGGCAAGGACGTGTACCAGGGCTCCCGCCCCGACCGCGACTACTCCTACTTCTCCGACGACACCAATCTCTACCTCGAGACCCTGTCGGCGGGCCTCAACCTGAGCTCCATCCAAGCCTTCTTGGACTACAAGTTTCCTCTCCCCGGCGACCTGAGTTTCACCTATTACCTGCCCGTCCGCGGCAAGAACTCGGTGATCGCGCCCTTCGCCGCGTTGGAACTCGCCCTCTACTTCTAAGGCTTCCAAGGCCCTTTACTTCTGGGGTTCATCCGGCCATCTTGGTGGCCCATGGAGCCGATCCTCACCCACGTCACGCCCCACAAGTCCTGGCTCCGTTCCCTGATCCGCGGCCGCACCCGCATCGGCCTGGCCTGGGTCTTTGCCTTCGCCCTCCTTTTTCTGTCTCGCAAACCACCGGCTTTGCCGGGGATGGCCCTTTGCTTCGTCGGCGCATGCCTCCGGGTCTGGGCCTCCGGCTTTCTGCGCAAGGACGCGGCTCCGTCCGTGGGCGGACCGTACGGACTCACCCGCAATCCGCTCTATCTGGGTACCTACCTCATGGCCGTGGGCACCGCGTGGGCGGTGGAGAACCTCTGGCTCTTTCTCGCGGCCTCGATCCTTTTCGCGGGCATCTACCACTTCATCATTCTCGAAGAAGAAGAGAAGCTGCGTGAGATCTTCGGGCCCGCCTATCTCCGCTATTTGGATTCCGTTCCCCGCTTCTTTCCGCGTCCCTGGCCCCCCAAGGCCGCCGTCCTGGACACCATCAACCCGCAGCGGGCGCAGCGCCGTTTTGATTGGACCCTCGCCAAGAAGAACCGGGCGCATGAGCCCTTGGTCTCCTTCGCGGGGCTCATGGCCCTGGTTTGGCTGGTGTCGCTGGCGTGGAACTATTTGACGGCGGCTAGCCACTAGCCAGATTGGCCTGTGTCCGCCCGGACACGGCCACTCCCTGATTTTCCTGACATTTTGATAAGATAACGCGACGTGTCGCAAGAGCACGGACCTTGCTGCATAATGAAGTAGGGTCCATTTCCAAGAAGGAATCGGTGGCTGACCCTCTGAATTTACGGAGTTAGGGGGACTTCGGGGCATGATCCTCAGGGAGAACCAATTCAAGAAACGCCGCTGGGTGGCAGTGGGAGCCGTTGCGCTCTTGCTCCCCGGTGCCGCGCCCCTCCCCGTTTGGGC
>DATJFU010000265.1:0-4787 GCA_035495495.1 Bdellovibrionota bacterium | reverse complement strand
AACCCGCGCGGGCGAGTAAACCCCCCAGGTGCTCGGCGCTCTCGTAGTAGGGGTGCCCCTGGTTGAATCGGGCCGACCCGAACACCGTGACGGCGGGGGAGATGTCATGGACCATGCGCAGGCCGCGGATCAGCTCCGAGGTTTCGCGCACGACGCGGAGGCCGTGGTCGCCCCAGTGGGTGGCCTGACGAAAGAGGGAACGCAACGGGATCTCCCGGACGCGGAGCGCGTCCTACTTCACTTTGGCTCGGGACTTCTTGGTGGGCGGGGTATCGAGCTCTTCTTCTTCGGCCGCCCATTGGGCCTGCTTGGCGGCCCGGCGCTGCTCGAGGATGCCGCTCGAGACGAGGTCCCGCTTGCGCTTGACGTTGTCCCGGCGCATCTCGGCCAGAAGCTCTTCGATGGCGTGGAGCTCGTCTTCGAGCTCCCACTTGGCGAGGAGCGTGTACGAGAGGTCGTCGTGGCTCGTCGGGGGTTCCATGCTCTCGTGGACCTTGAGCTTGTGCCGCAGGCCCAACGAGCGTTGGATGAGCTCGAGCTTCTTTACGCGGTCGCGGGATCCGGCTTCTTCGTCGTTGGCAGTCTGCTTGGCCATGCGTCTTTCCTTCTTAACCGTTCAGAATCTGTCTCAGTACGAACTGCAGGATGCCTCCGTGCCGGACGTACTCGAGTTCGTTGGGCGTATTGATCCGCACCTTGGCCTCGAACTCGACGGTCTTGCCGTCGGCTTTCTTGGCCGTGATCTTGAGCATTTCGCCGATCTTGAGCCCGCCCAGGGCCGGAAAGTCCAGGGTCTCGGTCCCATCGAACCCCAGCGTTTGCGCGCTCTCGCCATCCTTGAACTGCAGGGGAACGATGCCCATGCCCACCAGGTTGGAGCGGTGGATGCGCTCAAAGCTCTCGGCCACCACGGCGCGGACGCCCTGGAGAAACGGCCCCTTGGCCGCCCAGTCGCGCGATGAGCCGGTGCCGTACTCCTTGCCCGCCAGGATCACGCAAGGGATCTTGTCCTGCTGATACTTCATGGCGGCGTCAAAGATCGACATCTGCGTGCCCGAAGGCTGGTGCTTGGTCACGCCGCCCTCGACGCCCGCCACCATCTTGTTCTTGATGCGGGTGTTGGCGAAGGTGCCTCGAACCATGACCTCGTGGTTGCCGCGACGGGAGCCGTAGGAGTTGAAGTCCTGCCTCTCGACCCCATGGGACTTGAGGTACTGCGCGGCCGGGGAGTCTTTGGCGATGCCGCCCGCGGGCGAGATGTGGTCGGTCGTGATCGAGTCACCGAACACGCCGAGGATCCGGGCGCCCTTGATGTCGGCGATGCCCGGCGCCGTCTTCTTCATGTTTTCGAAGTAGGGCGGCTCCTTGATGTACGTGCTCTTGGCGTCCCACTTGTAGAGCTCGCCGGAGGGGGCAGGGAGCTTCTGCCACTCGGGCGGTCCACGAAACACGTCGCCGTAGCTCTTGGCAAAGAGGCCGCCGGTCACGTGCTTGGCGACCGCGGCGGTGACTTCTTCAGGCGTCGGCCAGATGTCCTTGAGAAATACCGGCTTGCCGTCCTTGCCGTTGCCGAGGGGCTCGGTGTCCAGGTTCAGGTTCACCGTGCCGGCCAGAGCGTAGGCCACGACCAGCGGAGGCGAGGCCAGGTAGTTGGCGCGCACCGAAGCGTGCACGCGCCCTTCGAAGTTTCGGTTACCCGAGAGCACGGACGCGACCGCGAGTTTGCCGTTCGCGATGGCCTCGTCGATGTTGGCGGGGAGGGGCCCGGAGTTGCCGATGCAGGTCGTGCAGCCGTAGCCCACGACCTGAAACTTGAGGTCCCGAAGCGCCGGGAGAACGCCCGCCGCCTGCAGATAATCCGTCACCACTTTGGAGCCGGGGGCGAGCGACGTCTTGACCCAGGGCTTAACGGTCAGCCCCTTCTCGACGGCTTTCTTGGCCAAAATCCCGGCGGCCATGAGCACGCCCGGGTTCGAGGTGTTGGTGCAGCTCGTGATGGCCGCGATCACGACGGAGCCATGACCGATGGAGTAGGTCTCGCCCTTGACCTGGGTCGAAGGCTTGAGATCCGGCTGAGCGCCGGCGTCGTTCAGGATCTTGGGCAGCTCTTTTTTGAACACGGAGGCCATGTCCGTGAGGGCCACGCGGTCCTGGGGACGCGACGGGCCGGCCAGGGACGGCACCACGGTGCCGAGGTCGAGCTCGAGCTTGTCGCTGTACT
Source organism: Bdellovibrionota bacterium (assembly GCA_035495495.1). Lineage (GTDB taxonomy): Bacteria > Bdellovibrionota > UBA1018 > UBA1018 > JADZFF01 > JADZFF01. The sequence goes on along the minus strand of DATJFU010000265.1, from coordinate 2,566 downwards.
CGGCTTCTTTGTCGGGCGAGTACCAAAGACCCTGCTCACGGTAATAGGCCTCGGTGAGGCCCGCCGCATCCTCGCGGTGGGTGAGCTTGAGGTACTCGATCGTGCGATCGTCGATCGGAAACAGGCCGCAGGTCGCGCCGTACTCGGGCGCCATGTTGGCCAGGGTCGCACGGTCGGCGAGCGACAGCGAAGCGAGGCCCGGGCCGTAGAACTCGACGAACTTGTCGACCACGCCCTTTTTACGCAGCATCTGTGTCGCGGTGAGCACGAGGTCGGTCGCCGTCGTGCCTGGCTTGAGCTTGCCGGTCATGCGGAAGCCCACGACTTGCGGGAGCAGCATCGAAAGCGGTTGGCCGAGCATGGCGGCTTCGGCTTCGATTCCACCCACGCCCCAGCCCAGGACACCTAGGCCGTTGATCATGGTGGTGTGCGAGTCGGTGCCCACGAGCGAGTCGGGGTAGACCCATTTTTCGCCGTCAACGTCGCCCGTCCACGCGACCTTGGCGAGGTACTCGAGGTTGACCTGGTGGACGATGCCCGTCTGCGGCGGCACGACGCTGAAGCCGTGGAACGCGCCCTGGGCCCATTTCAGAAACTCGTAGCGCTCGCGGTTGCGCTGAAACTCGAGGTCGGTGTTCTTTTTGAGCGCGTCGTCGGTGCCTTGAAAGTCGACCTGCACCGAGTGATCGATGACGAGGTCCGTGGGCTGGAGGGGATTGATGCGCTTGGCGTCGCCGCCGAGGCGCTGGATGGCGCCGCGCATGGCCGCCAGGTCGGCGACCGCGGGCACGCCGGTAAAGTCCTGCATGAGGATCCGCGAGGGCGTGAAGGCGATCTCCTGGGAGGGGGGCGCTTTCGGATCCCACTTGGCCACGGCCTCGATGTGGGCTTTGGTGACCTCACGGCCGTCCTCGTAGCGCAGCAGGTTTTCGAGCAGAATCTTGAGGGAGAAGGGGAGCCGGTCGAGCTTCGCGCCGGAGGCCTGCGCAAAGGCGGGCAGCGACCGGTAATGGTACTCGGTTCCCTTGAATTTCAGGGTCTTCTTGGTCTTGAAGCTGTCCAGGTGAGACGTCATGGCAGCGACCTTTCGTTGAGCGGTTGGGGTGATCTAGGTTTACTCCATTCCCTGCGCCGGAGCAAACGAACGTACGCCATTCCGAGCAGCGCAACACCCAGGGCCCGCAGGAGAAAATGCCATTCGGCGCCGTTGGGGAAATGGGTCTCCGGAAGACCCAAAAAAGGGCTCAAAAGCACGTGTTCGACCCAGTGCGACACGCTGCCTCGGCGCACCCGGAGTTCGGCCAGGGCCTGTCGGTACGCTTCTGCTCCCGGACCCGGTCCGGTGGAAGGCGGATCCACGGGGCCCCACGGCTCGGCACGCCGGCCGCCGGCCTGGAGTGGGGACGCGCCGCCCGGCACAAGCAGCCGGTCGAGGCCGGGACTCTGCGCCGTCGCGATGGCGGGGACCCAGATCAGCCCGGTGCGGCCAACCACCGGGTAGCGTTTGTCCGAGAGCGTGACCACGCGGATGCCCATGGAGCGCGGCCAGACGTCGAGGAGTGCCGCGACGCCCACGTCGGAGACGCCGGGTTGGAGCACCACCCCCACGTTCTCGCGGCCCCAGCCAAAGCCGCCGTTCAGCCAGAGCGACGCCCATTCAGAGAGCGAAAACCCGCGGGCCGGCGGGTCACCTTCGGCGGGGGGGCCCTCGGCGTCCGGTACGGCGGCGCCCTTGGGCGCCAGATCCGCGGCCAGGGCCGCGGCAGTGGCGTCGGGAGTCCTGAGCAGGCCCCAGCCGGTGACCCATTTTCCACGGCGGATCCAGGGGTGGTCCCAATTCCACCGCGCGCCGGGGTAATGGGGCTCGACCGAGCGGCGGGCGAGAAAATGCGTCGTGATCTCGAGGTCCTTGGGGGGGGCGCCCGACTCAAGCAGCGCGCCGACGGCGGTTCCCAGGGCGAGCACCGTGCGCGCCTGGCCCGCCGCCTGGGCGATCCAGTTACGTTCGACCTCGGTGATGATCCCGAGGTGCGACGGCAAGATCAGCAGGGACGGATGCGGCGCCCTCGCGAGGGTCGTGTGGGCGAGGAGCCCGACCGAGCTCGAAGTGCGTTGCACGCCATCGGACTCGGCGACGGCCATCATGCGGTAGCGCCCGGTCGCGGCCACGGTCTGCCAGGCGAGCGCGAGCTCGGTGAGTTGGGCGCCCGAGGCGGGGATCCATACGATGGCCATGGGTCCGGCGGGGTCCTGGCTCCCGGCCCAGACGGCGGTCGGGCGCGGTGCAGAGGCGTCGAGCGGCGGCGGCGGGTTTCGCACCAGGAGCTCCAGAAAGACCGAGACCATGAAGACGGTGCCCACCAGGAGGGGCGCGACCACGAAGGCCAGCGCAAAGGGGAGTCGACGCATGGGACCGTCTTATCGGGGTGGAAGCTAGGCTGAAAGGCCAAAGTAAACGGGCGCTTAAGTTTACCCGTTTGACAGACCGGCCCCGCGGCACCAGATTACCTGCCATGGCCATCGCAAAACGGATCTTTCTGTTTCTGGTGCTCAACATCCTCGTCGT
>DATJFU010000264.1:0-4079 GCA_035495495.1 Bdellovibrionota bacterium | reverse complement strand
AGCCGCCGGCGTGACGAGCGCCATGGCCGTCGGTGTGGGAAACGCGGAGACCGTGTAGGCCAGCGTCGTCCCTGAACAGGCCGAGCTCCCCGCCTCTGAAACGGCCTTCGTGTAGAGCGTGTGTGCCGCGACGGAGAGCGGAGTCGTGGACGGGACCGTGATCGACCCGTTGCCCGAGCCGTCCGCCTGGCCGGTTCCGAACACAGAAGAGTTGCAGCCACTTTCGTAGAGCTGGATGACGGATCCGGGGCTGGCGCCCGAGAAGCTGATCGTGGGAGTGCGGGTATAACCGGGGCTCGCGGCCGGATTGACCAGCGACAGGGACGTCGGCGTGGTGGCGGCGATCAGCGTGTAGCTGGCCAGGAGGGCCGAGCAGTTTCCATACACGTCGCCGTTATCCAGCTGGGCATAAAAGGTGTATGCCCCCAGGGTGGTCAGCGCCCCGAGGGTGACGGACGCGCTCGTTCCAGAAACCTGCGGCAACGCGCCCACCTGTTCGGTGCAGGCCGCGTCCTTATAGATCGCCAGATTGAGGCCGTCGGCCAGGCCCGCGACCGTGTAAGTAGGCGTGGTATCCGCCGAGGGCGACGCCACCGGGTCCGAGAGGGTCATCGAGCTCGGCGTCGGTGGAGCGATCAAAGTGTACGTGACGGAGTTGGAGCAGGGCGTGTCGCCGCCGCTCCCGCCCGTGACGCTCGCGCTAAAGGTATTGAGTCCCGTATCGCTCGCCGTGACATGGACGTCGACCAGGCTGCGCCCCGAGATCGCGGACGCCGAGACAGCCCCGCCACTGCAATCCGAGGTCGCAAAGATCTTGAGGGTGCCCCCCAAGGTCGGCAGGCCGGTCAGCTCGATCACGACCTGCGAGGTGTAACCCGAGGTGGCGCTTGGGAGGACCCGAGTGGCCGTGGGCGCCCCGGGAGTAGGCTCCGGCGCGTCCGCTCCAAGCTGACACGCACCCATCCAGCCGGCCAGGCCGGTGAGCAAAACCACATGGGCTGTGGAAGATAGCGAGCGAAGCACTAGGCCCCTCCAACCAACGTCCCTCAGATCACCTTAAATTGTAGCAGTGCGTCATGCCGGACGGCATGTGTCACTGGATACCGAAAAAAGGCGTTTGATTGCTATCAGATGCGATAGATGCGCACGGGCTCGGCCGCGGTCTTCACGACGAGGGTGACCGCATCGGGACCCTCGGGGAGATCGCCGTCCACGTCAAAGAGCGCGTGGGGTTTGGAGCCCTTGCCGAGCCAGGTCGCGCGGATTTCCCGTCCCCGGGTCACCGTGGCCGCCGGCGATTTTTCCCAGAGGCCGCTCTTCATGAGAGGGGCGTCCTTGAGCGAGTCCACCACGCCGCGGTCCTTGAGAACGAGAACCTCAAAGACCCCGTCACCCGGATCGGCGGTCGCCGACCAGCAGACACCTCCGGCGTTGTACCTGCCGTTGATGACCATCCCGGAGAACAGCGGCCCTTCAAAGACGTTCTTTCCGTCGACCGAGATCGCAAAGGGCTGGGGCTTGTAACGGAGCATCGCCGCCGCGGACTGCGCGAGGTACGTGTGACGGGTTCCACCCAGAAGCTTTCCGGCCACGAGCCCCTTTCGGTTCATGACCCGATCCACGACAAGGCCCGGAAAGCCAAAGTCCAGGATGTTGATCAAGAAGCCTTCACCGGCGGCCGAGCCGTCCGGGTTCTCAAAGCGGACCAGGCCGGCATCCACGGGCTTAGGCTCGCTCTCGCGGATCAGCTTGAGGCCGCGCTCCCAGGGGGCCAGGCCTTTTCCAAAGGTTTCGCCGGCCAGGGTCTTGAAAAAATCGTTACCGCGTCCGACCGGGAGGAGTCCCAGCGCGTAGCCCGGGGCGATCAGGCGCCCGTCCGCGCCGTAGCAGCCGCGGGCGACCTCGGACAACGTGCCGTCGCCCCCCAGGGCGAGGACCACGCCCTCGCCTTTGCGATCGGCCTTGAGCTTCTCCGCCACCCAGCCGCGGCCATGCTCCGTCGCGGTGGTCTCAAAGACATCGATGGTCGCGCCTGAAAACTGGCTTTCGACCGCGGCCTTCGCTTCGGCCCACATCTTTGCCCCGCGGCCGCCTCCGGCTACGGGATTGACCACCACGAGAACTTTCTTGGACGCCATCATGCTCCCTCTTCCACCGAACCCGGCCCCGGACCCGCGATCGACGACGCCTCGATGACCGTGACGTCCGGTCCGAGAACGCTCCGCAGGTGCGCGGCGGCGCGATCGCTGAACGCGATGATCCCGTCCGCGCGCGCGCCATCCCGTTCCCAGAAGTCCCGGGCCATCGTCGCGGCCGCCTCCGGAAACAGGTGCCGATAGGCCCCTTCGCCGCCGGTGTCGATGCAGTCGCGGCCCCGGTGAAACGGCCGCACGGCCGTGGCCCCCAGGCGTTCGATGACTCCGCAAAAATGATCGACGTCCGCCGCCCGGTCGAGCCTGCGGCTGAGCCAAACGGACTCGGCGATGAGCCACCGCTTGGTTCCGAGGCGCTCGCGCGCCGAGGCGGCGGCGGCCGACCCCCAGTGAAACAGGCCCGCGTCCCAGTCGAGATCCGCCTTGAGACCCTGGCCCTTGAGATAGTGGACGCTCTTGGGCTCGCGCACGCGCACGGTGTGGCTTCCCCTCGCGTCCCCGGAGCGCTCCAAGAAGCCTTCGCGGCGCGAGCGGGCCACGGCCTCCTCGCCCCACTCATCGGCGAGGTCCCCCACCGGGTCGGTCGAATCATCGAGGTCCACATCGAGGGCATGCTGCGCGTCGGACCACTTGAACGTCTTGCGCGCCTCAAAGAGCTTGTCCGCGACGGGCATCCCGTAGACGCAGTATTCGGTGCAACGGCCGCAGCCGGTGCAGCCGTAGAGAGGCCACAGCTCGCCGCCGGCCGCCGCCTGGCCCGGCCAACGCTTCTCTTTGTAGAGAAGCGACATCATCCCGCGCGGCGTGACGGCGTCGTTGCCCGTGGCCACGGCCGTCGGGCACGAAAAGCGGCACATCTCCGGACAAAAGGCGCAAGCCTGCGGATCATGCTCGTCGCCGCCCGGAAAGCGCAGCAACGTGCGGTTCAGCAGCTGCTTAGAGGCCCATTTTACCGGGGTTAAAGCGGTTTTCAGGATCGAAGCCACGCTTCACTTTCTCGTAGATCTGGATAAAGGGACCTTTTTCTTTGGGCAGCCAGGAAGTTTTCTGCACGCCGACGCCGTGGTGGTGCGAGAGGGTCGCGCCCGCCTCGTGCGCCGCCTTCAGGATCGAGTCCCAGATCTCGTCGTAGTGCTCGATCGCCGAGGCCTTGAGGCCGGAGTGGCTCACCAGGGTGAAGTAGATGTTGGCGCCCGTGTGGTAGAAATGGCTGAAGTGCGCGAGCACCATTCCAAAACCCATGCTGACGCCCTTCACGGCCTTGTACACGTGGGGCAAGCGATCCCACGTGGCCGCGATCTCAAAGGTGTCGAGCATCATGCGGTCGTGGCTCAGGATCAGCTGCTGCTTGTAAGAGACATCGTAGCGGTGCTCCCACCAGTGGCGGCCCAAGGCCGGCCCCAGGTAGGTCACGTCCAGCGTGTCGGCGAGACGCCGCGCCTCGGCGGCCTCGGTCACGGCCATCGCCTGCGTGCCCTCCGTGATCACGACGATCGCGCAGCCGCCCTTGAAGTCCTTGCCCAGCACTTCTCGTGACACCGTGAGCGAGGTCTCGAGTCCGTCGTAGATCCGCATCACCGACGGGCGCAGACCCGACTGCATCAGCGTGCGGGAGAATTCCATCGCCTTCTCGACGTCCGCGGCTCCGAAGCCCAGAAACTCCCGGTGCTCCGGCGTGGGGTGCACCTGCATGCACCCGGCGGTAAAGATGCCGAGCGTGCCCTCGGAACCCAGCAGAAGCTGCGTCCAATCCGGGCCCGTCGCCGAGCGGGGCGCCCGGCCCGTGACGGCCATCTGCCCGTCGGGGAGGACGATCTCGAGCGCGAGGACCATGTCCTCGATCTTTCCGTACTTGGTCGAGAGCTGCCCCGCCGAACGGGTCGCGAGATAGCCCCCCAGGCTGGAGCAGTAGATTGAAGAGGGAAA
>DATJFU010000263.1:0-5245 GCA_035495495.1 Bdellovibrionota bacterium | reverse complement strand
GAGTCGTAAAGGGACTCCATCATCGAGTCCACCAGGGCGATGGGGCCCATCTTGGTTCCCCAGCGGGTGCCGCGGACCACGTAGGGGCTCATGCTCATGTTCTCGACGCCACCCAAGAGGGCGACCTTGGTGTCGCCGGTGCACATCTGCTGGTAGGCCTCGACCACGGTCTGAAACCCCGAACCGCAGAGGCGGTTGATGCCGAGGGCGGGCCGATCGATGGGGACCCCGGTCTTGAGGCCGACGTGGCGGGGCGTATAGATGGAGTCGGCGGCCGAGTGGAGGACGTTACCCACGATGACGTGATCGACGTCCGTGGCGGGCACCCCCGACTGACTGAGGGCCGCCTGGGCGGCCGCTATGCCTAGGTCCGTGGGGGAGACGTCTTTCAAGGCCCCGCCGTTGGTACCGAAGGGCGTGCGCTTTCCCGACAAGAAAACCAGTGTTTGGGCCATGGGACCTCCTCCCAGAGTGTGATGGAACCTGGCTAACCATGTCAACCGACCGACAGGAGGCAGGTTCTGCCCATGGCACCCCCCGCCGCAAATCGCCATAATAGAGACGGGATGTCGGTGAACATCAAGGACGCCAAAAGCGACGAGATTAGGATCCGGAACTACCAGGAACAGCTGGAGCGCCAGAACCAGTCCGAGCTGCGCGAGTTGCGGGCCGTCCAAGACGAAGAGGTGCGGCGCCTCCAGGAGTCCAAGGAGGCGGAGCTCGCGGGAATGCGGGCGGCCTACGACGTACGTATCTCCAAAGAAGCCGAGAACTTGGAAGCCAAGCTCAACGAGATCAGGCGCACCGACGCCGACCGCATTGAGAAAGAAACGGCCGCCGGAGAGAACGAGTACAAGCGGATGAAAGAGAAATACGACCAGCAGCTCGCGAGCCTGCGAGCCCGGTCAGAAGAAGAAGTGAACGCGGTCCGTGACCAGACGGAGCACAATATGAAGCTTTTGGACCGCCAAGCTAAGAGCACCCAGCGCAGGCTGGAAGGGGAGTCCATATGAAGGACATGGAAGTCATGGAAGAGACGACCGGTCAACCCGAGGGCAGGGACGCCAACGGCGGCATGAAGGTCGATGGTTTCAAGCAGGTCCTGGAGATGCTCCAGATCGCCGACCCCCAGTTCAGGGAATCGCTCCTGAAGCGGCTCGCCTCCCGGGATCCCAGGCTGGCGCAGTCCCTGCGGCTCGCGCTCACGTCGCACTAAGAGTCGGTCAACAGCACCCCATAGCGGAGTCCCCGGGTGCTCACCCGACAGGACTCAAAGCCCAGGCGCTCGAGACTACGCCAGAGGATCAAGGCGCCCGCAAGGATGACGTCCGCGCGCCGGGCATCGATCCCGGGCATCGCCGCCCGCTCGCTCACCTTTCGCCATTTCAGCTCTTCGACCAGCCGGTGGCAGTCGCCCCGGCTCAGCGTCACCTGATCGATGGCCGCCGCATCGAACCTCGCTTGGCCCAAAAACGCCGCGGCGAGGGTCGTCGCCGTGCCGGCAACGGCCACGAGCTGTAGCCCAGGTGCGAGGGAGCTCTTCCACTTCGAGGCCTTCTCGAGCGCCGTGTCCACGGCGTCCCGGCAGGCCCAGAACTCGGCGTCGGTCACTGGATCGGATTTGAGGAACCGTTCGGAAAACCGGACGGACCCCATGTCGATGCTGAGGCCGCCGGCCACGGTTACGAGCTCGGTGCTGCCGCCCCCGATGTCGATGACGGCGCTCCTGCCGGGATCCATCCCCGGTAGGAGCGCGCCTCGAAAACTCGCCCTCGCCTCTTCGTCACCCGAGATGACCCGAAACCGGAATCCCGTCTCCCGCTCGACGCGCTGAAAGAACTCGACGCCGTTCGCGGCATCCCTGGCTTGGCTGGTGGCCACCGCCACGGTGGCTCCTGGGTCTCCGCCCAGCTCCTTGAGCCGGGTGGAATAGGTCTTAAGGCAAGAAAGCGTCCGCTCCATGGCCTCCGGGTGCAGGCGACGGTCGCGGTCCACGCCCTGGCCCAGTCGCACGATCTCGGCCCGATCGTCCACCACCTTGCGGATCAAACGGGACGACGAATCCCAGTCCGTGACGAGCAGGAGGCAGGTATTGGTGCCGAGATCGATGGAAGAGCGGAGCATCGGAGCTCAGTCCTTCTTGTCGACGGGCTTGGCCTTGTCGTCGGTGTCCATGCCGAGCTTGACCTTGAGCTTGTAGTTTTCTTTGTCCGCGCCCTCGAACTTTTCTTTCCAGTACTTCACCTCTTGCTCGAGCTCGGCGATGCGCTTGTCGCGCTCATGGGCGAGCGAGTAGTAGCCCTCGGAGAAGGTCTCGGTTTCGGGGCTGAACACGCCGACGCGGGTCTCGCCGTCCACGATGCCCTTGACCCGCCACTTGCCGTCACCGGCGTCCTCGGCCTCGGTCACCTGCACGTCGTAGGACTTGCCGGGGTAGGCCTTGTCTTGCCAGTAACGAGCGGCCGCTTCTTTGGCCTGGTTCTTTTTCTTGTCGGACGATGAACAGCCGACCACCAGGGCCAGAGTCGCCGCGGCGATCACCCATTTTGAACGGTTCAGAGTCATGCGCATGCTTTGTTCCTTTCTTGGATCAGTGAAAGAGTTTCTTGAGGCTCTTGCCCAGAGCCTTCTTGGCCGATGAAGTCACCTTGTTCACCACGGCGGTCTTGGCCCCGCCGGCCATGTTTTCGAGCGCGATCTTACCCAGGTACTCCGGGACATCGAGGTAAGAGTAAGAAAGATTGGACAGGGGCCCCTCGGCGCCCACCGGAACCTTGAAGGGCCCGCTGCAAAGAAGGTGCTTGGCGGGTGGGAGGTCAAAACATGCCCCCAGAAGTCCAAACGTGTCGATCACCCACCACTTGGCGTTGAGGTGATCATTCTCCAAATTCAGCTGCGTGTCACCGCTGAGGTCGATGCCCTTGTTGGGCTCGGCCTTGGTGGCGAAGTCGGGCGCGTGAAACTTGCCGTCCGCGATCGTGAAAGTTCCACCCACGTACTCGTAGGCGGATCTTGCGTCGAGCTTGCCCGTCACGGTCTTGCCCTTGAGACCGGGAATCTTGGAGGCCACGCCGGCGATACCCTTGTTGACGGCTTCGAGGGCCATCTTGGTCACGTCGAGGGTCGCAAAGGCCGCTTTGTCGACCCGAAGCTTGCCCTGCATCTTGAGGTTGCGGGTCGCCTTGGCGGGGACGAAAGAAGAGCCGTTACCCGAGGCTTGGAGGCTGGCCTTGCCGTAGACCGTGTCCTTGAAGAGGTGAAGCTGGGACTCGACCGCCTTCTTGAGGTCCAGCCCATCGACTCCCATGTCGAAGCTGTAGGTCGGCTGGGCGGGCGCCAGATCCGTTTGGAACTTGGAGTGGATCCTGCCGTCGAACACCTGCATCGCAAAATCGTCCACCGCGGCCTTGAGACCCTCGGTGTGGGCGCGCAAGCGAATGGGAGCGATCTTGACCCCGTAGGCCGAGACGGAGCTCAGATCGGCTTCCATCCGGCTGTGGACCCCCTTGATGAAGGCGTTGCTCCTGAGCGAATCGAGGAGATGGTCGTAATCCTCAGCGGCGGGAACGCCGGCGGACTTGCCCGCGGCGGCGGTTTCGGCGGTTTCGGTCGTTTTCTCGCCTTTTTCGGCCTTTTCTGAGGGTTTTTCGGCGGTCTTCTCGGTCTTGGCGGCCGCCTTGGCCGGCGAAGACGCGCCCGCCGGGGGTTTCATGTCGAGGAGCTGGTCGAGATCGAGGCCGCTCGACTGCACCTGAACGAGAGCATCGGGGTGGGCGAAGTTCTTGACCGACGCATTGAAGGCAAGCTCGTTTCCGGGGGCGCGAATCTCCACGCGAAACGTCTTGAGCTGGTCGGTGACGACCTCGATGTGGGCCTTGATGTCGGGACGGGCCTTGAGGCCGGGGCCCTTGAGGCTGACATCCCGGGCGTCGACCATGGCCTGGTACTGAAGGGCCGATGCCGGCCCCTGCACCTTGGCCTGAAGCTTGACGAAGCCCTTGAGCTCATAGGCTTTGAGCATCGGCAGGAGATCGGCCCAGGACGCCAGGCCGATGTCGTTGGAGGTGATCTGGATGTCGGCCTTGGGGTCGCCCTGCGGCGGCCGTTCGGCGCGGCCCGTGGCCGTGATCACGGCGTCGTGGAACTTGAGGGACGCGTTTTCGATCGTCACGAGAGTCGGCGTCGCTTGCACCTTGAGGCTGAATCCGAGCGGATCGCCGGCCTTCTTGGCGAACGTGCCGGGCGCTTCCATCGCCAGGCCCTTCATATCGCCTTCGAGTTCTGCAGAGACCTTCTTGAATTCGGAGCCCTCGAACTGGGGCGTCACGATTCCATGCAGGCGCACGGGCCCGTCGAGGCGAAAGGTCTGACCCATCACCGTCGAAAGCCGCGCGGTCATCTCGACCTTGAGGGGCTCGGTGAGGGAGATGTCCCGGAGGGCCAGGTCCAGGTCCTTGACCTTCTGATTCAACCCGGTTCCCTGATCGACGTAGTTCACGGTCGCGTCGTCGAGCTCGATGCTCAGGCGAGCGTGCATGGCCATGGCCGGGAGCGAAGTCTTGCCGCCACCCGCGGGCGCGGGGGGCGGGGTTTGCGCGGCCTTGGGCTCGTCGGTCTTGGGCTGATTGGGGTTGGCGGGAGGGGCGGCTCCGCCCGCGCCGGTGGCAGGAGGCGCGGCCCGACCCGTGCCGGTCGAGGGAGGTGCCGCGGTCCCGGAGCCTTTGACCAGGGTCATCACGTTCATGACCCCAGCCTTGTTCTTGACCACCGAAACCCGGGGCTCCTTCATCTGGAACGTAGCCGAGGGTGACCCGCTGAAGAACGAGCTGAACGGGAGATGGAGGTAAGCCTCGTCCACGCCGAGCACCTCGTGGCCCGCCGAATCGAGGACCTTGAGTCCACCCACGACCACCTTGATCTGGCCCCAGAGCGAAAGCTTGAGTTTGCCGAGCTCGAGCTTGCCGTTGAGGTGCTCGCCGGCCGCCTCGACGATCTGGGGCCGGTACTTGTCGACGTCGATGAAGAGCGGGATGACGGCCATGGCCACCACCAGAACCGCCACGACACCCGCCGCGGCGATCGCGATCTTCTTGCCGAGACCCGATGAACCCTTGGAACCCGCTTCGGCTGCCACTGGAACGCTCTCTTTCTGCCCCGACCGTCAGGCCTGGGATTTTTTCTGCTGAATGATCTCGGTGAAAAGCGCCGGGTTGCCCTGCCCTTTGGACGCCTTCATGCACTGGCC
>DATJFU010000262.1:0-5371 GCA_035495495.1 Bdellovibrionota bacterium | reverse complement strand
CGCGCGAGCGGGGAACCGCGCTCGGCGTCCTCGCGATGGTCGTGAGCGTCGGCCTCGTGACCGGGCCGAGCCTGGGTGGAATTCTCATCGGCGAACTCGGCTGGCGCTCCATCTTCTGGGTCAACCTGCCCGTGGGGCTGGCGGGAATGTCGCTCGTCGCCGCCTTCGTACCCAAGGATCACCGGGCGCCCACCCGCCTCACCTTTGACTGGGCGGGCACCGTGCTCCAGGCCGTCGTGCTCTGCCTGATGATCATTCTGTTCGACCCGCCCTACATCTCGGTCTCCGGGGGCGAGGCGATCCCCATCCCCCGCGTGATCCTGGGGGTCCTGACCCTGGCCCTGGGCGCGGTCTTCGTCAAAGTCGAGGGCTCGGCCGAGGCTCCGCTCTGCGACCTCTCCCTGCTCAAGATCCGTACGTTCTGGACGGCCATCGTCGCTTCGTTTCTGATGTTTCTCCTGTACTCCTTCATCGCCGTGCTGATGCCCTTCTATCTGGAAGAAGGTTTGGCAATGACCACGCGGCACGCCGGCTATCTCATGGCCATCATCCCGGTGGTGAACTTTGTCGTCGCGCCCATGAGCGGCCGCGCCTCCGACCGCATCGGCAGCCAGGAGCTCAGTACGGGCGGGGCGCTGGTCGCCGCCGTGACTCTCTTCTTGATGGCCGGAGCCGCGGGCGGCGGCCTCAGCCTGTCGACCGGCCCTGCCATGATCGGCGTGTTTCTCGGCCTCACGGGCATGGCGCTGGGCCTCTTTCAGACGCCCAATAACAACGCCATCATGGGCCAGGTGCCCCACCACAAGCTGGGCGTAGCCTCCGCGCTTCTCGCGACCATGCGCAACCTGGGCATGGTGATGGGCACCGGGCTCGCCGTCAGCGTCTTTGCCTGGCGGCGGCAGGAGACCGGAGACATCATCGAGTCCCTGCGGTTCTCGTACGTGGTCGCCGGCTGCGTTGGGATCTTTGCGACGCTGGCGTCCTTGGGTAAGAAGCGCGGCCCGTACTGGACGCATCCTCCCGAAGGCGAGATCACCGACCCGAACCATGGGGAGCGGAGACTCTAAGCCATGGTGTGGAAGCCGAAAGAGAAAGAGCTTACCCGCGACGAAGCAGTCAAGCTCGCCCGCGAAGAGGTGGCCCCCTACTGGATAGGCAGTCCGCCCCTGGTGGTGGCGGCGCAGGCGGGCGCCATGCCCCGGCTTTTTCCGATCCACCAGAAGTTCGAAGAAGGGCCGTGGCTCATCCACTTTCTGGATCCGACCACCTTTGGGTCCGAGACCCTGATCCATTACATCCAAACCCTCGATCAGCGTTACTCCCGCTACGGCATCCAGACCTTGATCATTCTCTGGCCGGTCTACGACCATCACCTGCAGCGGCCTGTGCTCGAGTCCTTTGCAAACTCCCATCGCATCCGCCATCCCATGGCGGTCGATTACAACCGCCTCATGTGCGCGGCACTGGGCGTCCGGCAGTTTCCACTGACCCTGCTGATCGAAAAAGGCGCGACGGTCGCCCGCACCGAGGCAGGGGCGATCGACGCCATCGATGCGCAGATCCAGAAATACCTCAGGGACAGGGATCCCGGCCTGCCGCTGCATCCCATCCTGACCCGCGATCCCTCCATGCCCAAGGACGTCTCGAGCCTCGAGTTGGGCAAGGAGAAGAAGGCGCCCAAGGCCAAGTTCAAGGGCAGCTGGACCCAGGATCTCGAGGGCGTGACCACGGCGGACAAGACGGCCACCCTCTCTTTCGCCGCTCCCTCAAACGGCGTCGGCATCGTCGCGGCGGCCCAAGGCAAGACGATCGAGGCCGCCAAGGTCTTTTTGGAGGCCGCCGGCGTCCCCGCCTACGACTCGCACCTGGACCTGGACGTGCGCCACGACGAATCGGGAGAACCCTACGTCGAGGTCCGCGAGCCGCGCCTCTACCACGCGCTTCACCACCTCACGGACGATCTGCGGACGATCACGTTGAGGTTTCCGGCCGCTGACCGCATCCCCGTCAAGATTTTCGGGATTCGCTTCTTTACTCAGGCCTGAAGAATCGAGAGCGCCTGCGACCAAATGGCGGCGTACTGGCCGCCGCGGGCCCGTGCGCGCACGAGTGGAAGAAGTGGGTCCAAGGCCTGCCGTCCCGGCCCATCCACGGCGCGCACCGTGGCCAAGAAAGCATGGGCAAGATTGCGATCAAAGTCCGGCGCCTTGACCCGCGAGAGAGCGGTTCCCCGCACCCTGGCCGCGTACTCATCGCCTGACTCGGCCAGGAGGCGTTCCCAGGTCCAAGTTCCCTTGAGCCCGTCCCCGCCCTCGAGGTCCCTCTCCGCCTCGGGCGCGCGACCGCGGTCACGCCGCTGATTGAACGGACAGACCTCCTGGCAGACGTCACAGCCGGCCACCCACGCGCCGGGGGCCGCGGTCATCGCGGAGCCGGCGGCCCAAGGACCGCGCCGCTCGAGCGTCAGTGCGCTGATGCAGCGTGGAGCATCCACCACTCCCGGGCTCAGGATGGCTTGGGTGGGACAAGCGTCCAAACATTTCCGGCACTGTCCGCAGAGTTCGGCCAACGGCATCGGAACCCGGCCCGTCTCGACGTTCAAGAACGCCACGCCGAGAAAAAGGTAGCTGCCCCAGCGCGGGTGGATGAGAAGCGAGTTCTTTCCGATCCATCCCAGGCCGCAGAGCGAAGCCCAGGCGCGCTCGAGCACCGCGCTCGTGTCGACGCAGCTCTTCCACGAGAGGGTCGGGCCGCCTTCGGCGGCGAGCTCGGCCGCGAATCCGGCGAGGACCCGGTCGATCCGCTCCTTGAGCCAGGTGTGGTAGTCGCCGCCGCCCAGGTACCGCGCAAACCGCGGGCCGCGCGCGGGGTCGACCTCACCGGGCGGGTTGTTCTGGTACGGCACCGCCACGGCCATCACCGAGCGCGTCTCCCCAAAGACCAGCCGGGGGTCGGCGCGCCGGTCGCGCCCCCGAACGAGATACTCCATGCCGTCCTGGCGGCCCTCCGCAAGCCAACGGTCGTACCGCTCCACGTGCTGGGCCAGCGATGGCAGGGCGGGCAAAAGATCGCAAATGCCGGCGAGCGGAAGTCCGCGCTCAAGGGCCGCCTTCAACAATCGATCGGTCTGGGTGGAATTCAGATCGGCGCGCGCCATGGGGAGGCCACGCGGGTCACGCGCCCCATGAGGTGGTGGGCCAGGCCCTTGGAAAGGCTCTCAGTGATTTCCAGTTCCACCAGATCGCCGGGCGAAAGCGCCTCGGCCTCGACGTCACCGAGGTCGTTGATGAGCACATGCCCGTCGATCTCCTGGGCCTGCTGGGGCAAGCGGGCTTGGAACAAAAGATCCGACTCCTCGCTCTTGCCTTCGAAGAGGGCCACCGTCTTGCGGCCCACCTGGGCGGCGGCACGCTCTTGCGCGCGGCCGAGGAGCTGGGATTCGAGGGCGCGCCACCGGCGGCGCCGGGTGGAGGGGTGCAGATGTCCATCCAGGCGATCCGCGGCGGTCCCGTCCTCGCGGGAGTATCTGAAGACGCCGACGTATTCGATGTCGAGCGTCTTGAGGTCGCGGCAGAGTTCTTCGAACTCTTCTTCGGTCTCGCCCGGAAACCCCACGATAATCGAGGTGCGGATGGCTACGCCGGGAACGCGGTCCCGAAGCTTGCCCATGACCTCAAAGAGGCGCTTCTTGGTGAGCTTGCGGCCCATGCGCTTCAGCACGCGGTCGTTGGTGTGCTGGATGGGCATGTCCAGGTACTTCACGATCTTGGGCTCGCGGGCGATGAGGTCGATGACCTCGTCGGAGAGCTGATCCGGGTACACGTAGTGCAGGCGGATCCAGTCGACGCCCTCGACCGCGCAGAGCGCGGGCAGAAGTTTTTCGAGATTTTCACGGTAGTCGCTATCGATGCCGTAGTGCGTGAGATCCTGGGCCACCAGGTTGAGCTCGCGGATCCCGCGCGCGGCCATGTTCTTGGCTTCGGTCACCAGTGAGTCGACCGTGCGCGAGCGCACGTCGCCGCGCAGGGTGGGGATGATGCAAAACGTGCAGCGCCGGTTACAGCCCTCGGAGAGTTTCAGATAACCCGTGTAAGCGGGACCCGTATGCATGCGCGGATCCGACTCCGAATGGATGAACGCCGGCTGATCGACGTAGATCCGGCGGGGGATCGATCCGCCCAGCTTGGAGCCCTCGGCCCGTTCGTTCAAAAGTTCGGTGATGCGATGGTACTGGCCGGTGCCGATCAGGAGATCGACCTCGGGAAGCTGCTTCTCCATCTCCTTGGCATAACGCTGGGGCATGCAGCCCGACGCGACCAGAAGGCGGCAGTTGGCGGTCTCTTTTTTCTGGGCCATCTCCAGGATGGTATCAACCGACTCTTCCTTGGAGGCCTGGATGAAGGAACAGGTGTTGACGATGATGACTTCGGCCTCGTCCGGATTCTGAGTGATGGAGTAGCGGTCGCTCTCGAGCTTGCCGAGCATGACCTGCGAATCCACCAGGTTCTTGGGGCAGCCCAGGCTCACAAAGTAGACGGGCGATTTCTGCGTGGCCTGGGTTTGCGTCACGGCTCAGTCCCTGAAGTTTCCGAATTGCATGGGGACCTTGAGTGCGTCCTGCTTGCTCTTGAGATAGCCGATGGCCTCTTGCAGATCGTCGCGCTTCTTGCCGGTGACCCGGACCTGCTCGTCCTGGATCTGGGCCTGCACGCGAAGCTTGCTGTCCTTGAGGGAGGCGATGATCTCCTTGCCCTTCTCCTTGGAGATGCCGGCCATGATCGTCACGACCTGGCGCACGCTCTTGCCGGTAGCGGCTTCTTCTTTGCCGAACTCCATGGAGAGAAGAGAGATCCCCCGCTTCACCATCTTGGTCTGAAGCACGTCGACCACTGCCTCGAGCTTCTCGGGCTCGGTGCACCAGATGGTGACGGTCTTGGCCTTGGTGTCGAGCTTGATCTCCACTTGCACGCCCTTGAAGTCAAAGCGCGTGGTGATCTCCTTGGTCGCCATGTTCACGGCGTTGTCCAGCTCTTGCCAGTCGACGGGGGAGGTGATGTCAAATGAGGGCATGGTGTCTCCGAAATAGCGACGAGCTTACTCGTCGATGACCCGCTTGCGAAGCTCGAAGAAAACGAACGTGCTACCAATCGAGTCGGCCAGGCGGATGGCCGTCGTGCCCCACTTCACGGCCTTGGAGCCGGGGTGGAGGCACATAAGGCCCCGCGCCACGTAATAGAGCGCGATGTTCTTGGGGCTATTGGCGACGTTCCACTCCATGCCAAATTTTTCGCGGTTATAGGTGTCGGTCCAGGTGTGGCCGTCCGCCGGGGCGCCCGTGAGGTGATCGATGGGGTCCAGATAATAGAGGGTG